>NZ_DATHXO010000399.1:0-2699 GCF_035459645.1 Schnuerera sp. | reverse complement strand
ATTTTCATCCATAGGCACATTAAAGTCACATCTAACTAATACTCTTTTCCCTTCTACTTGTAAATCTTCCAATGTCTTTTTCTCTAACATAGTATCACCTCTTGGAAAAATTGTTATTTATATTAAACAATGAAACAAATTGTTTCCAATATGAATAATAGAGATATAGTATTATTAGAAAATACAAGATTTAGAAAAGAAGAAAAGAAAAATGAAGAGAGTTTTGCTAAAGAACTAGCTTCTCTTGGAGATATTTATATAAATGATGCTTTTGGTACATCTCATAGAGCACATACTTCAAATGTAGGTATTTCAAATGAATTGCCTTCAGCCGTTGGTTATTTAGTACAAAAAGAAATATCTGTAATGGGTGAAGCATTGGAAAATCCACAAAGACCTTTTGTGGCTATATTAGGTGGTGCAAAAGTATCAGACAAAATTGGAGTAATAGAAAACTTACTCAATAAAGTAGATTCCATATTAATTGGTGGAGGCATGGCTTATACATTTTTAAAAGCACAAGGTTATGAAATAGGAAACTCTATATTAGAAGAAGATAAAGTAAATTTAGCCAATGATTTACTTAAAAAAGCAGTAGAAAAAAATGTAAATTTATTGTTACCAGTAGATGTAGTAGTAGCAAAAGAATTTAAAAATGATACAGAATTCAATACGGTTAAAATAGATAATATTCCTGAAGATATGATGGGTATGGATATAGGAGTAGAAACTATTAAACAATTTGCAAAGGAAATTAAGGATGCGAAGACTGTGGTTTGGAATGGACCAATGGGAGTATTCGAAATGGGAAACTTTAAAAAAGGAACTGATGCCATAGCAAAGGCAATGGCGGAATCAAAGGGCATTACAATAATAGGCGGTGGAGATAGCGCCTCAGCTGTAGAAAAAGCAGGTTATGCAGATAAAATGACTCACATTTCAACAGGTGGTGGAGCTTCTTTAGAATTTTTAGAAGGTAAAATATTGCCTGGAATTGGTGCTATTGACGATAAATAAGGAGGTAAAAAAATGCGAGTACCAATAATTGCTGGGAACTGGAAGATGAACAATACTATCTCTGAATCTCTAAGATTAATTGATGGAATTAAAAAAAACAAGCTAAATGAAGAAGTAGAAAAAGTTGTAGCTGTACCTTTTACTAATTTAAGTGAAGTTAAAAAAGTATTAGAAGGAACAGACATTAAATTAGCAGCACAGAATATGCATTGGGAAAACAAAGGGGCATATACTGGTGAAGTGTCTCCATTGATGTTAAAAGAGATTGGAGTAGATTATTGTATAATTGGTCATTCAGAAAGAAGACAGTATTTCAATGAAACAGATGAAAGTGTAAATAAAAAAATTAAATCAGCTTTAAAATACAATATAAAACCTATACTCTGTGTAGGGGAAACATTGGAAGAACGAGAAAATGGTGAAGAAGAAACTGTTGTAAAAGAACAAGTTTTGAAGGCTTTAGAAGGTGTTGATAAAGATGATGTTAAAGATATGGTAATTGCTTATGAACCTATTTGGGCTATAGGAACAGGCAAGACTGCATCTTCAGATGATGCTAATCATATGTGTGGATTTATAAGGAAAACTGTTGGAGAAAAGTATGATAAAGATACAAAATTAAGTATAAGAATTCAATATGGTGGAAGTGTTAAGCCAAATACTATAAAAGAATTAATGTCAAAAAAAGAAATAGATGGAGCGTTGGTAGGCGGTGCTAGTTTAGTGGCAGAAGATTTTGTGAAATTGGTAAATTTTTAGATGGAGGATATAGATATGACTAAGAACCCGGTAATGTTAATAGTATTAGATGGATGGGGTATTGGCAAAGGATATGAAGGAAATGCAGTACATTTGGCAAATACTCCAAACTTTGATAGCTTGATAAATAAGTATCCAAATACAAGATTAGAAGCTAGTGGTTTAGCTGTAGGGTTACCTGAAGGACAGATGGGTAATTCAGAAGTAGGACATTTAAACATTGGTTCTGGTAGGATAATTTATCAAGAATTAACCAAAATAACAAAATCCATTGAAAACGGAGACTTTTATAAAAAAGAAGAGTTTTTAAAAGCTATAGACAATGCAAAGAAAAACAATTCAAATCTTCATATTATGGGACTAGTATCAGATGGAGGAGTCCATAGCCACAACACTCATCTATATGCTCTATTAGAATTATGTGCTAAGGAAGATTTTAATGATGTATATATTCATGCTTTTTTAGATGGTAGGGATGTACCTCCTACTATAGGGAAACAGCATATAAAAGAGCTTCAATCTAAAATAGAACAAATAGGTGTTGGAAAAATTGCTACTGTATCTGGAAGGTATTATGCCATGGATAGAGATAAAAGATGGGAAAGAACTAAGTTAGCCTATGACGCTATGGTATTAGGAAAAGGCAAAAAGGATATTTGCCCTATAGAAGCAGTAGACAAATCTTATAAGGAAGGTATAAATGATGAGTTTATAATTCCTACTATAATAATTGATAAGGAAGAACCTATTGGGACCATTGACAATGGAGATTCCATTATATTTTTCAATTTCAGACCAGATAGAGCAAGGCAAATAACTAGGGCTATTGTTGATGAGAATTTTGATGGTTTTGGAAGAGAAAAAAAGGTAAATACCTTTTTTATAACTATGACGGAATACGATAAAACCATAAAGAATGTAAA
>NZ_DATHXO010000398.1:0-3902 GCF_035459645.1 Schnuerera sp. | reverse complement strand
GACTTAAAGGAGATAAATATGGAAAATATAAGAATAATCCATCAGTTTGAAAAGGGTAACAAGAAATATATTATAGCTGAAAGTACCAAAAAATATTGTAAATATCCTAGCTGAGGAACAGTTTCAGATAAGATATATTCAAAGTATACTAGAAAAATATTTAACGGCTCATTAGATGGACATTCTCAAGAAATTATATTGATAGTTAGGAAGTTTAAATGTAAAGAAATATCCTGTAGTCAGTCAATTTTTACTGAAAGATTTGATTTTATAAATCCTTACGCACGATTACCTAATAATATTATTGAAATAATCAAATTTCTGATAAATTTCATTTAATCAAAAATCTCTTAGATTCAGTAAGTAAATATATTAAAAGAAAACTAATTCTTTTAAATAGTTCTGATGAAATAAATAAAGGTAATTTAGAAAATCAAATTTCTGAAATTGCGATTAATAGTAATACAGCAAAAGATAAAATTAGAGAGGAAAAAATATCTGCTAAATGGAACTTGATGTTAGAGATAAAGGAGCAACATGAATCTGGTATATCTATAAGACAGCTTGCTAAAGATTATTCAATGTCAAGAACAACTATAAAAAAGTATTTAAATGCTGATAGTCCTGTGTATTGGCCCATTAGAAGAACGAGAGGAAGTAAGCTAGACCCATATAAGGAATTAATTATAGAATTGTTAGATAAAGGCAAAACCCAAGAAGAAATATTAGGTATACTCAATGAGCAAGGATATGATGGATCCAGATCCTTGATTTCTTCTTATATAAGCAAAAATGGGCTAAAGAAAAGTATAAATTATGATAAAAATGGAATTAAAGAAAAAGATAAAAGAAAATTACCATGAACTGATTGACTTAAAGAAATTAATTGAAGACTTTAAAGATATGTTTTCAGAAGATAAATTATCATTGGAAAAGTGGCTAATTAAAGCAAAAGCATTTAATATTTTAGAATTAGACTCTTTTATTAATGGTATTAAAAGAGACATAGATGCTGTGGAAAATAGTTTTAATAGTATTTATTCAAATGGTTTACTAGAAGGAATGGTTAATAAAGTAAAAGAAATTAAGCGTATGAGTTATGGACGATGTAAGTTTGATTTATTTAGAATAAAAATTCTCAACCACCAGGAAATATTTGGATAAGTAAACAAGCTATGCTTTGCTTTTAACAGAGATACATAAAAATCACCAAAATTGCAAGAGAACCCTAAAAGTAGGCCATCATTTCAGTTGAAAACTGGTCCACCTTTAAAATATAATACCCCTATGAATAACTTTTTAGGGGGAGATGGAAGGTGATAAGACTGGACCAAAAAGCAGAAATATTAATGAAATATTTCAGAGAAAACAAATCACAAAGAACGATAAGTCGAGAGTTAGGCATTTCTAGGACTACAGTGCAAAAATATATTAAGGAGTTCGAATCTAAAAATGAGGCATTACGAGAGTTAAAAAAGGATGAAGATCATAACAAGGCTGAGATACTTCTTCTAATTGAAGAAATGGCATCTAAACCTAAGTATGATACAAGTAAAAGAACCAAGATAAAATTAACAGATGATGTGCTTAAAGAGATAGATGAACTCGTTTCTGAAAATGAAAAAAATCGATTAATGGGAAGAACTAAACAGCTAATGAAAAAAATAGACATACATGAAGAACTAGTAGAAAGAGGATATGATATTGGATATACTACTGTTTGTAACTACATTAAAGAGACTTACGAGAAAAAGGAGGCCTACATTAGACAGGAATATGATTTAGGAGAAACATTAGAATTTGATTGGGGTGAAGTTAAACTTACGATTGATGGACGTGAAACTACCTTAAATATGGGTCTTTTCACAACTGCAAAAGGTTCATACCATTATGCAAAACTTTATCAAAATCAAAAGATGGAAAACTTCTTAGATATCCATGTTAAGGCTTTTAATCAGATTGGAGGTGTTCATAGAGAAGTAGTTTATGACAATATGAAACAAGCAGTAAAAAGGTTTGTAGGTAGGAACGAAAAAGAAGCTACTGAAGATTTAATTAAAATATCTTTGTATTATGGATTTAGATACAGGTTCTGTAATATAGCTAGTGGAAATGAAAAAGGGCATGTAGAAAGAGGAATAGAATTTGTTAGAAGAAAAGCTTTTTCTAACAAAATGGATTTTGATTCAATAGAAGATGCAAATCAACATTTAGAAGAAAGATTACTTAAACTTAATTCTAAAAAAAGAAACTGGCTTGAAAACAGAAGTCCAATAGATTTATTAAACGATGAAATGGATTATCTAATACCTTTAAAGCCTTCATATGATACTGCTAGAAGGATAGAAGCGAGAGTAAATAAGTATAGTATAATTAATATTGATCAAAACAAATATTCAGTACCAGATTATCTAGTTGGTAAATTTGTAACAGCTAAAATTTATCCAGAGAATATAGAAGTATATTACAAAGATAAATTAATAGCAACCCACCTAAGGTCCTACTCATCCCACCATTGGACCGTGGATATAAATCACTTTATCCATACATTAAAAAAGAAGCCTGGAGCGCTACATTCTAGTGTAGGTAGACATCAGCTCTCTCCAGAGCTTCAACAAATATATCATAAATATTATATCAATAATCCAAGAGATTTCATAGTACTTTTGGAGTTAATAAAAGAAAAGGATTTGGAAAGTGTATTAAAGGCGGTAAAAGAACTAGAAAAAATAAAAAAAGAAATGGTTAATACAGATAATATTAGAAATATAGTATTTAGGGCTCCCACTGTGGATAAACCCCTAGAAACTAAAGATACATCGATTCAAAAAGCATCTTTAGAACAAATATCAATATTAAGTGATTTGTTTAATTTAAAATCAGTGGGAGGTTATAAAAATTGAATAATACAATAAATGAGATAAAAGAATATATTAAGGAGTTAAAAATACCTGGGATAAACCAAGGTTTAAGAATGAAAATTGAAGAAGCATACAAATATAATCAACCCTATGAAGAACTACTAAAAGATATTTTTGTAGAAGCATATGATGTTAGAAAAGAGAATGGCAGGAAAAACAGGATTAGAAATGCCCGCTTCCCATACAAAAAATATTTAGATGAGCTTCAGGTAGATTATCTACCTGAAGACGCTAGGAATCGCTTTAAAGAGCTTAGAACATTAAACTTTATCAATGAAGGTAGGAATATTATCTTGGCTGGTAACCCTGGAACAGGAAAGACTCATTTATCCATAGGTCTTGGCATAAAAGCCTGTAATGAGGGGCATAAGGTGTTTTTTACAACAGCTGCTTCGTTGATAAATGAACTTAAGGAAACTAGAAGTGATAAAAAGCTATATACATTTGAAAAAAGATTCGAAAAATATGATCTAATAATTATAGACGAACTAGGCTATATCTCATTTGACAAAGAGGGAAGCGAATTATTATTTACCTTTCTCTCTCTAAGAGCGGAGAGGAAGTCCACAATAATAACTACCAATTTATCTTTTGATAGATGGAATGAAATATTTAATGATGCAGTTCTAACAGCTGCTTTAATCGATAGAATGACCCATAAATCTTATGTAATAAATATGAATGGGGATTCTTATAGAATTAAAGAAACTAGAGAATGGTTAGAAAAAAGTAGTTAATTTTTTTGTTTCAACTGGCCCAGTTTTCGATTAATATGTGGTACAGTTTTGGGTTGACAAATACAGATGATATTAACTGAAAGAAAAGATTTGCTTCTTCTCTTGTTATTGGAAGGTATCCAAGTTCATCTATTATGACAAGGCTTGAGGATAATATTCTATTCATTTTACCTTTGCTTTTTCTTGATATTTCTTGAGTTTTTAGCGTATGCATAAGACTATCCATTGTTACAAAACTTACCTT
>NZ_DATHXO010000397.1:0-2984 GCF_035459645.1 Schnuerera sp. | reverse complement strand
GGGACAGATTCACCAAATATTTCCTCTAACGGGACGATTCCTTCATATGAGTTTTGATTATATATCATGCTTTTTGTATCATTATATTCTTTATGTAAATAATGCCTGTCCTTAAATTCCAAATACATCTCTATCATTTTCATATCTTCTTCCAAATCTCTTATCATGCTATTCCAGTGAGTAATATCATTTACATTATCAACATGGTCTCGGCGTTTATAAGGTTCTTCATATTTTTCTCTGATTTCTCTATTCATCCTTTGTCTTTTATTCCTTGCTTTTTTACTTATTTTCATGGCTTTTTTATACTCATCATATAACTTATACATACTCTTATTTCTCTTCAAATAAATTCCGCCCCTTTTCTATACAAATTCTACATCGTTGTATGTATTTTACCTTTCCATCAATCTCCCAAGTTTCATTCACATAGTTATTTTCATCTGTGTCGTCGTATAGACGTCCACAAACACTACAGCTATTATGTGAATTTCGCATATCTCTGTTATTAAGATAATATCTAGTCTCTTCAATAAACCTACCACTGTGGCAGGGACATGTCAGATGCACCTTATCTGCCGTTATATGTGCTATTTCACCTGTTAAAAGTGCCTTTTTGTCACAATCTATACTACCGTCATTATACACCTTGTCTTTATATAAACATGTATGGCAATTATACTTATTACCCATAATACCCTCCTTACTATTTTATATTATTTCTAACTCCTAGTTATATTTTTTATTTCAATACTAAGCTTTTTTCCTACGTTATCCCACAGTACTTGTTCTAAATCAACCTCACCTACAAAATAAGAGTAAAAACAAGGTTGAATTCTCTCTTTATATAACTCACCTTCAGAGCTAAATAATGTTTTGCTACTATACATATCAGCAATTTCAACTGCAACTTTACTCTTGTCTATATACATACTGTATATAATATCACTAATATTGATATTTCTACCATTATAAAATATGGTATACTCACATTTGTTATGACTCAAGCTCAATCGTCCCTTAATGATCACAAGTTCACCCCCTATTACTTAATCTCCACCTCTTACTATAAGTGTATCACATTTCCTGATACATGTCAAGAAATTTTATATTATTTATACCTTATGTATAATATATACCCAAAAGCAATAAATATAAACATATTCTTATAAGAATTAATAAAAATATTTTTATGTGTACTAGCATTATTTTAACATAAATTTATATAGCGTATTAAAATTAATAAAATTAATACAAAAAAAGAAAGAATTATAATAAACAAATATTATTCGTATAAATATATGATAAGGTAAAGCTAAGTACATATAATATAAAAGTATTTGACATAGCTTAGGTTCTTTGATATGATTAAAATAGAAAAGATAGATTTATTTTTAAAATTGAGGAGGCGATTGTATGGGAAATGAAATATTGATATTTAGTTATAAAATTGCTAGGGATTTAATACAGAATGGGTTTGTTGTAAAAGACATTAGGCCAAATCATAAAGTGCAAGGCGCCACTGTTATTGTGTTTGAAAAAAGCAAGGCAATAAGCAATTACTTGAAGGGAGAATGGGGAATAAAGGGGTAATATGCAAATAATATAAACAAACATAGGGGGTAGTCTTATGAATTCATACATAAACTTATGCAAAAGATTTATATTAGATGAAAAAAATAAAAAAATAATAGACTTAGAAACTGGTGAAATTTTTACAGACAAAGATGAGATAGAAGAGTTGCTGAACGTGTTAAAAAAAGATAAAGAGATTAATAGAAATATAGAGAAAACTATCAGGCATGTATGGGGAATAAAAACAAAGACTGATGAGTATTTTTTAAGTTGGAAAAAGAATAGTTGGTTTGTAAAGATATATAGAACAGAAATGAGAAAATATTTAAAAACAGTAAATTTATCACCACATGCAGGGTTACTATTGGTACATATTCAACATTATATAGAGCATAGAACGAATAAAGTTGTAACCCCAAACAACACCAGCTTTACAAATAAAGAACTACAAGAGATGACTGGGATGGGCAGAGATAAGTTAAGAGCTAGCCTAAATGAATTAGAAGAGAAGCTATTTATAATAAGAAAAGGCAATGGTAGTGCGAGAGAGATATTTTTTAATCCTTATTTAATGTGTTCAGGTAACGAAGTATTAAAGGACGTGATTGACTTATTTGATAAGGCTGGCTATAAACCCCTCACACCATATTAAACCATATTAAAGACATACTAGCCTATACGTCCAGTCTAGTTAAGGCTTTAACTAGCCTATACGTCCAGGCTAGTATAAAATCCATAGAACCATTGATTTCAACGGTTAAACTCCAATTTTTGGCGAACTCGTCTTCTTTGTTCTTATACACATTATAGTGAAAGTTTGTTTGTGCTATTAAATGAAAGTAATTTTGTAAATATACATATTAAACAAGAGAACTATGACACTATTAACTAACTGTTTAAATTATTTTATAAGCAAAATTAATAGAGGAATTGCAAATTTTAAAAAAGCAATTTAATACAAGTTGCAGATGCAAATAGTATAAAATAGGTAAGACAAATTAATATAAACTTATTGATTTTTATAAATATTTGCAGTGTAAATATTATGTGGTTATTTTAATTGGTGGAGATTAATTTGTCTTTTGCCTAACGGCAAATATAATATTTTTATTTAGGATGGTAGAATTTTATCTACTATCTTTTTTTATGCTTAATTTTATACTTTTACAAGAATAACTTTAACATGATAAAGTAAATTTGTATTTTGTGTAATTTTAATATTTTACGATAGAAATGTTAATATTTCAACGATTGTTAAAATTTTAGGTGTGTTTTTGGTTATAAAAATAGGTGTTATCGCTGGTTGGTACTGTAATGTGTTTATAAGCATTGATATTACTAGTGTTGAATAGGTTTTTGTAAAATGTATGAAATATGGCAAAAATGACGATAGAGAGTATAAAATGTGT
>NZ_DATHXO010000396.1:0-3273 GCF_035459645.1 Schnuerera sp. | reverse complement strand
TATTTATTGAACATATCTATCACCCTTTAAAAACTTATTGAAATCTATGTTTTTATAATATCATTCATAAAGAAATACTTCAAGAAAAATTAAAATATTGTGAAAATACTCAATATTTGTGATATAATTTGACTAACTTATTATTGGGGGGATAATTTTGAAAAATGTTCGGGAAAATATCATAAAATTGTTATCTGATTTAATTAAAATCTACAGTCCTTATTTTGAAGAAGATGAAATAATGGAATTCACTTACAATTGGCTGAAAGAAAGAAAGATTCCAGTTAAGTATCATAAGTATAGTGAAGATAAGGTGACAAAATTTCAAGGAACAAATGTAGTCGGTAATATTAAAGGGCAGGAAGGAGGATTGAAAATATTATTGAATGGACATTTGGATACAGTTACAATTAGTCAAGGTTGGACTAAAGATCCTTTAAAACCAACTATAGAAGGCGACAGGCTATTTGGTCTAGGAGCATTAGACATGAAAGGTGGTTCAGCAGCAATAATGATAGCATTAGAAGCTTTTGTACGGAATGTTAAGGATTTTAAAGGAGAAATTGTTTATACCTTAGTTTCTGATGAAGAAGGGCCTTATGGATTAGGTACAGATGCCACTATCCTTGATGGATTGACGGAAAATATTGATTTTTCAATAGTAGCAGAGCCAAGCAGTGGATTTGCAGATATTGAGTTTCCATGTCTATGTTTAGGAGCCAGAGGTGGATATAATTACAAGGTGAACCTTTATGGTAAATCTAGTCATGCTGCAGCACCAGAATTTGGAATAGACGCTATTTTAGATGGAGCTAAGTTGATTTGTGAACTTGGAAAGGTAGAATTAAAACAAGATCCTCAATTAGGTAAAGGATCCTTAGTAGTTATTGAAACTTCAGGAGGTGGAGCAGCTTGTTCTGTAGCAGAAAAAGCAAGTTTCACAGTATTTAGGCATGTGGTTAGGGGAGAAGATAAAGAATTTTTAATTAAAGAAGTAAAAGAAGCAGCTAAAAAGGCAAATATTAAAAGTGAATATACAATAGAATTTAGAGACGTACCTCATGATGGGGTAGATGGATTTAAACCTTATACAGTAGATGAAGAGAACCCATTTACAAAAGAATTACAAGAAACTATCAAAAAGGTAACAGGAACATATGGAACCATAGCTTATTTTTCAAGTATGGGGGATTTTAATTATTTAGGAACTAGAACCGATGCTCCTGTATTTATCTTTGGACCATATGGGAAAAACTATCATTCTCCAGATGAATGGGTATCTATAGATAGTTTAGTAAAAACTTCTCAAGTAATTTATGATTTATTAGTGAAATTATTGAAAGTTTAAATTTGTAAAAGTCAAAAGCTATTATTGGCAAATATAGCCAATAATAGCTTTTTTTCTATTTTTGAATAAATTTTATATAATTACAAAAAATATAGAAACTTAGCAAATATGAAAGGAGGCAAAAAATGAAAAAATTTACTATAATAACGATGATTCTAGTATTAGTATTTGTATCTATACTCATGTTTTATGAACCAAATGGTTTTTTACAAGAAGCTGTAAATAAATATAATACCTATTTTGCACCAAGAGTATTATATTGGGGAACTCAAGGGCAAGATGTAAAAAATGTTCAATGGCAATTGGTAAAATGGAAATATTTAATTGGGACAGTAGATGGTGTTTATGGGGCAGAAACCTATAGAGCAGTACGAAGGTTTCAGGCTAAAAATGGACTTAGAGTTGATGGGGTAGTAGGGCCTCAGACAGCAGCGGCATTAGGGATAACCTTAACAGGAGCAGCACCGGCTTCAGCCCAAGGTATAAATAGACGAGGCGATGAATATCTTTTGGCCAGAACTATCCATGGAGAGGCTAGAGGAGAACCTTATATTGGGAAAGTAGCAGTTGCAGCAGTAGTGCTAAATAGGACTAGAAGTCCTCAATTTCCTAATACAGTAGCAGGGGTAGTATATCAGCCTTTAGCTTTTACTGCGGTAGCTGATGGGCAAATCAATTTAACTCCAGATAAGGATTCCATTAAAGCAGCGAGAGATGCTTTAAATGGTTGGGATCCTACCTATGGATGTCTTTATTATTGGAACCCAGCTACCGCTACTAGTAGATGGATTTGGTCTAGGAAAGTAACATTAAAAATTGGCAAACACTGGTTTGGACTATAGGAGGTGAAAAAATGAGAAAAAGAAGATGGTGGTTAGCTCCCAGTATATTAGGTATAGCTTTAATAGTAGCAATAGCTTGGGGTTATAATGAATATGCAACTAAAAATAAATTAGGTGTAGCATTAGAAAATCAGTATCAAAGATTATTTTTTGATGTAAAGAAACATGTGGAAAATGTTCAGGTGAATCTATCTAAAGCTATGTTATCTAAATCAAGAGATCAAAACGTATTATTGCTTTCCCAGATAATGAATGAGGCTTATTTTGCTCAAGATAAATTAGGGCAAATGCCTGTAACCCATGCAGAGACAGCAAAGACTGAAAAGTTTTTAAATCAGGTTGCTGATTATAGTTATTATTTAATTCAAACCCATGTAAAAGGAGAGCCTCTAACTAATGAACAAATTGCATCTTTAGCTAATCTACAGCAAAACTCTGCTACATTTAATGATGAATTAGCTAAGCTTCAATCTGAATTAGCAGACAAAAACTTTTTATTTGGCTCTCTCAATACTCGTCAAAACAAAAGAGTGCAAGAAGGAAATGAAAAGATATTTCAAACATCTTTAGTTAATATAGAAAAAAATATGGGGGAAACTCCTGAACTGATTTACGATGGACCTTTTTCTGATCAAATGTTAAATAGGAAACCAGTAGGATTAGAAAATAGAGATGTATCAAGAGATGAAGCAGAAAAGACGGCTATAGATTTTTTTGGTGCTAATAGAGTTGAAGATATAGATACCTTTGAAGAAGGAGAAGATATATCAGAATCAAGAATACCTTCCTATACATTTAATTTATATCCAAAAAATACCTCTAAAGAATTAGCAGTATATATGGGAGTATCTAAAAAAGGTGGTCATGTACTATGGATGGCTAATCCAAGGGCGGTACCTAAAGGAGATCTAACTATAGAAGAAGCGCAAAATAAGGCTCTTGATTACCTAAGAAAAAAAGGTTTTGACAGTATGGAACCCAATTATTATTTAAAATATGATGGTACTGTATTGTTTAATTTTGTATATAAAGAAGAAGATGTGACCATTTATCCAGATTTAATAAAAGTAAAAGTAGCCTTAG
>NZ_DATHXO010000395.1:0-3156 GCF_035459645.1 Schnuerera sp. | reverse complement strand
CATTATTATCCTCTCAAGGCATGTTGAAACCGTAACACTGCTTGTGTATGATGATATGCATCAACGGGTTGACACATAGGTCAACCCCTACAGTATTGGAAACATCATATTTCGTAGGGATGGACCTGTGTGTCCATTCGGTTTCATATGATATACAGTTTCTATTTTGCGTACCAGTGGTTAACCCCTACGATGATATAGAATATATCATAGTTGTGCGTAGGGGCAGACCCACGTGTCTGCCTTCCAATGATATGACACTAACAAATTGATGAAGAAGGTGCTATATAAGTATGGGCATATAATATAGAATAAATGTTATAGTAAAAAAGTGAATATTTCTATCTGGATTTCTTGCTGACATAATTGGTGTAAATTACTAATTTGAGCAAATTTTTTCAAAATAGCCAAACCAGTTTTTCTAACGAATTATTAAACTAATCCCATAAAATATTCTACAGTAATAGCTACAACAACTACTAAGGCTGAGATGATAAAACCGTGTATCATAGGATTGATACCGGACTTTTTCATTTCATTAAAATCAGTGTTCATACCAATAGCAGCAAGAGCAGATACCATCAAGAATTTGCTAATGTTTTTCAACCCTGTAGAAACAGCAATCGAGAAGAAACCTAAACTGTTGATTAATGACATACCAACAAACGCTATTATAAACCATGGAAATAATGATGTAATTTTAACATTATTATAGTTTGCGATACTTCCATCTGTATTTTTAGTATTTACATGTACATTAATAAGGGAGAAGATCAGCACAACTGGGATGATGGAGAGTGTACGGGTTAGTTTTACCATGGTTGCAAAATCTCCAGCGGATTCGCTAAATGCATATCCAGCAGCAACTACACTTGAAGTATCATTGACGGCAGTACCAGTCCATAGTCCATATGCCATATCACTTAATCCAATCATGCGACCCATGATTGGAAATAATACTATCATAGCCATATCAAATAGAAATGTAGCTGACATTGCATAAGCAACATCTTTGTCTTCTGCTTCAATAACTGGTGCCATAGCAGCTATAGCCGATCCTCCGCAAATACCAGTCCCAGCAGAAATCATGTTGGAAAGTTTCCAGTCTAAACCAAGCCATTTCCCAATAAAATAACCACCACCAAAGCAAGTTAGAAGAGTAAACAACATTACAGTTAGAGACAAACGGCCAATATTAAGAATCGTACCGATACTTAAAGATGCACCTAATAATATAATTGAAAACTTAAGTATTTTTTTGGAAGTGAATTTTAAACCTGCCTCTATTATTTTGCTTGGTTTCCTTATTTGATTAATTGTCATTCCTATAAATAGTGCAATAACGGAATCTCCAATCAGAGGAAGTGGTAGCAAGGATTCTATCCATCTTGCGAACGAAGCAATCAATAAAGCTATAATAAAACCAGGGATGTAAGTAAGTGTTTTTTTCATAAATACCCTCCTTTGATATTCTAGGATAATTCTATATGAAAAGAACTATAAAATCAAATTATGATATGTTATTATATATAAATGTATGTTATAGTTAAGAATAAAGATAAGGAAAAGAGATTATTACATGAAGGTAATTATATTTAATGCAGTTCTTCAAGTCTAGAGAGGAGTTACATATGCTTGATACTAAGATATTTACATTTTTAAAAGTAGCACAACATAAAAATTATACAAAGGCAGCAGCTGAATTAAATTTAACACAACCTGCAGTTACTCAGCATATAAAAAAACTGGAGGAGTATTATGGTTGTAATCTAATTGATATCAATGGAAAATCAGTCAAATTAACTGAACAAGGAGAAGTTTTCTATAACTATGCCAATTTTCAGATTGCAAATGAAAAACAACTTATAAATCAAATTAAAAAAGTGGAGACACCAATTAAGATTGGTGCAACGCTTTCTATAGCAGATTATTATTTACCACCTTATTTAAGTTCTTACTTGGGAAATAATGATGAATTAATTTCAGTAACAGTAAAAAATACACAATCAATTATTGAAATGCTACTAAATAATGAATTATATTGTGCATTTATTGAAGGAATATTTGATAAATCATTATTTCATTTTTATGAGTTTCATAACACTAAATTTCTTCCAGTAGCTAGAAAGGGACATCCTTTGGAAGGCTCAGAAACTACAATATCTGAAATTCATAAATACCCTTTAATTTTAAGAGAAGAAGGGTCTGGAACCAGAGAAATATATAAAAATTATTTATACCAAAATAATGACTCTATACTTTCAGTTTCTAAAGTTTATGAGATCAGCAGCTTTGGAATTATAAAAAAGATGTTAAGTAGTTCAGATGCTATTTCATTTATGTATGAAGAAGTTGCAAAGCAAGAAGTTGAAAAAGGAGAGTTATGCTATCTTACGATACAAAATTATTCAATTCAACGACCATTATATTTTGTTTATCCTAGCAATAGTTTGATGAAAGAAAAAAATGAGTTATTTTATCAAAAATTGATGCGAATGGACTCGGATTGATCCCTCAATTTTGAACAAAACTCACTAATACTTTTAATATTATAGTATTTAATTTTATCCTTAGTATTATTAAAAACGCAACTAATATTAAATGTATCAATAATAAATATGTGAAGTAAAGATTATATTTGGTTCTGGAGAGAAATAGTATATGTATTACGATGTGGAAATCAAATTAAAGATTTGAGAACTGTAAAAATTCATTAAAGCCAGTGGATATTCTAAATAAAAAGCATGGTAATGAAATAACTAAAGAGTTAGGAGATAAAATAACAGATATTGAATATTATATTGGAAACCAAAAATTATTAAAATCGACTATCTATTCTTTAAACAATCAGCCTAAGGGTGAACTAAAACATTTTTATTTTGAGTTTAACGGCAAATACTACACTATGATGGTAGATGGAAATTTTAGAAGCATAAACTATAATGAAATAAACATGCTGGTTGTTTAGTCGATGTCGGGCGGGTCCAGTTCTGCACCAGATGCAGCAGCCACAACTGCTGCGGTAGCAACTTGCTCGGCAGCCAGACTTGCAACACGTTTGACCTCCGCCGCAGCGTGAGCCGCATCACGCAGATACTGTGCAGATGCACCACCAGTGCGCGCAACCATCTGTGCAAATCGCGAGGTGGAATCGTC
>NZ_DATHXO010000394.1:0-2178 GCF_035459645.1 Schnuerera sp. | reverse complement strand
TTTAGGATTTATTTTAGCATTAACTTTTATGCAAAATGTTAAGTCTAAAAGTAATTATTTAGTAGAAGATGATGAGATGATAGAGTGGCATTCATATGAGCCAGAAGAGGTAATATAAATTTTGCTGTGGAAGTTTTTATTGATAATCTTTATGAGGTTTCCAATCGCGTAGCATGAAAAGCCTCTAAATAGAATTAGTTAACAATATATTGTTTTGAATTATGATATGTTTAAAAATAAACTATAAAACAAGTGCATATTACAAAGATATTACTGAAAATAATAACACTAATTTTATTAATAAATAAGAGTGAAGCTATAAAGATGATTCTTAAAATACAGTAAAATAAAACTCTTATACTTTTTTAGAATATGCAATGACTAAAGAGAGGTGATTCTAATGGTAAATTTAAAGATTTAGTTAAGTTGTTTATGAATTGTGGATTTACTTAGGAAGAAGAACAAAGTTAGTTATATTCCTATGTAAAAAATCCAACTGAAAAGACGTTAAGCCTAAGTATCATATTACATTACAAATAATTATTGAGGAGGTATATAGTGAAAAAATCATATATAGCAATATTTATTAGTATCGTAATATTGTTATCATCTAACATTTCAGTACTTGCAGGGGCTGATAATCAAGGCCTTGATGAAGATATTTATTTATTAAAGGAACAAATGTTTGTTCCTGATAAACTAAGGAACGAGTATGACAATGATGTTATACTAGATAAAGATGGATTATTGCCTATGTATGAAGAACCAGAACGTGGAACCGTCAAAATTTCAGACCAATTATATAATGAATCTGGTTTGATTGATGGTGATTTAAAGACATTTACCGATTTTGCTTCCTTTGGATATGCAACAATAACAATAGTTAAAAGAATACCAGGAATAGGGAGATATGTTGAATTAGGGCAAGAGATATATGATGCCTTAAGGGGAGTTTACTCAGATTTAAATTATATAAACAAAAGCAAACAAGTAACTACCCAAACATGGCATACGTTTAGAGATTTTTATCACTGGCTGTATGTATGGGATTATGGCACATGGCAAGATATGGGATATAGTATAAGTAGATATTATTATAAACATTTATATATGAGATATTACAATGATAGGTTAGGAGAATATACTTCAGTTGACCATCATTTTAATCATTCAAACCGTTATGATCCAGTAAAAATAGCAGAGGCTCCAAACTATAAAGATTACGAAGCGTTAACCGAAATAGTATATGAACATTGGGTAAGCAATTCAGGGAAATATGTGGAAAGTTATTAAATATATATAAAGCGTTGTAGTACAAGATATGTATTATTTTATTCATTAACAAATCTATTAATAATTAGTATAAAACGATATGATACATACTAGTCAGAATTTTTATGACTAGTATGTACTACTACAATAGCACAATGTTAAGGCAAGTAAAATATCTATTATATAGGTGATGAGCTATGACAGAAAGGGAATTATCTAGATGGAAAGAAATCCGAAGCAGGAGTATATTTAGATATGTAATATTAAGAGGTATTATCCTTGGATTGATTCTTATAGTCGTCTTATACATATTTATGGAGATATATTTTTTTAGATTCAAAGATATTATAAAGTATTTTTCTATAGGTATAGCAATATTTCTATTGAATTGGATAGTTAATGAGAAACGTTATATTAAACATTTTAAAAAAACTAAAAATATAGAATTTAAAAATAAAGGGAAAATATTAATCATAGCGATTGGTTTAATTTTAGTTATGATTATAGAAATAAAGAGTTACATTAATAAAAGAGAAGAATTAGCTAATACAATGAAAGCATATGAGGTAAAGGAGGCTATTGAATTAGATTTATCTGAATTTGATTATAGGGATTATTTATCACTTAAAATGTATGAAAGTGAATTATTATTTAATGCTACAACACCAGAAAGAAAAAAAGATGATAAATTTAATAATATAGTATATGAAGTTCGTTTAGAAAATATTTCAGATGAAAATATCAAAATAATCTACAAATATCATATTCCGGAAGAACTTACAAGAAGCATTATATATAGTGGCACAAACTTTAAAGATACTATAGAGTTAAAACCGGGGGAAGGATCTAGACACTATTCAGGATTTGTTATGAAACATTATAATTTGCTGACAAATGAAGAAAAAC
>NZ_DATHXO010000393.1:0-9089 GCF_035459645.1 Schnuerera sp. | reverse complement strand
GTGTTAATACTTCTATGGAATATTTAAGCAAAATGGGAATTATAAATACTGAAAATCCTTCTAAAGATAATTTTGTCACATCTGGAGAAAATAATGTCAACAACGATGAAAATCTCTCTGCTTTAGGATTAGGTGGTATGACAAAAGGTTTAAGTCCTCTGGATATGACTGCGGCTTATGGGTCTATTGCAAATAGCGGTACCTATATTAAACCTATTTCCTTTACAAAGATTTTAGATAAAGATGACAATGTGCTATTAGACAACACACCAAAGGAAAATACTGTTGTTTCTCCACAAGTAGCCTATATTATGTCTGATATATTAAGAACAACTGTATCTAATGGTATTGCGGGAAGAGCACAAGTACCAAATATGCCTACAGCAGGTAAAACTGGTACAACTCAAGACAAAGCTGATGCTTGGTTTATAGGATTTACTCCTTATTATGTTACTGGATTATGGATAGGTAATGATTCTCCACAAATAAAATTAAATCAAGGTAGTGCAATGGCTGCTCAATTATGGAAAATTATCATGACAAAAGTTCATGAAGGATTAGAAACAAAACAATTTGAACAGCCAAGTAATATTGTTTCCGTTAATATCTGTACTCAATCTGGCAAATTACCTACAGAACTATGTAAACATGACCCAAGAGGCAGTACTATAAGAAGGGAAATATTTGTACAAGGTACCCAACCATCAGAATTCTGTGAAACACATGTAGAATTAGAAATTGACACTACTACTAACAAAATTGCTAATGAATATTGTCCTGAGGAAAGTGTAGAAAAAAAAGTCTTTATAAAAAGGGATCCACCTTATGATCCAGAGAAAAATGGAGGAATAACACCATCAGATTATCAGTACACAGCGCCCACAGAAATATGTGATGAACATGATCAGGAGAATTGGATTAGTGATTGGTTAAATGATTTGATAAATAATGGTGATGACAAAGATGATAATGATCATAATGATGATAATGACTATGACGACGATGATGATGAAGATGATAATGAGGAAAATCACCATAATAATGGGTCTAACGGTAATGGTAACAACAACAATAATAATATAGATAATAATAGCAATAATGACAATTAAAAGGAGCTAATTTTTAGCTCCTTTTAATTTTTTGTTTTTGGATTTGAAACAATAGCCATTATATATCCAAATACTATAGCTGCTGCAATTCCTCCTGCTGTTGCTTCTAATCCTCCTATAAAAGCGCCCAGAATTCCTTTTGTTTTTGCTCCTTTAATAGCACCTTTGCTTAAAGCATAACCAAATCCAGATATCGGCACGGTAGCACCTGCCTCCCCAAACTTAACTAACGGTTCATATAATCCCAAAGCACCTAAAACTACTCCTCCTACTAAAAAAATAACTAAAATATGAGCAGGAGTTAACTTAGTAGTATCCAAAAGTATTTGTCCAATTACACATATTAATCCTCCTACTAAAAAGACCTTTAAATATTCCATCTATATCATCCTCTCTATTGTGCAAGATTATCTATAGTTACAGCATGTGCTATCCCTGGTATTGACTCTCCTTGCAGGGTTGATATTGGTGAATGCAATGCTCCTGTAGCAATTAATAGTACTCTATTTAAGTTTCCCTTCACCATTTCCTTATAAATATAGCCGTTCAAAACAACAGCAGCACAACCACAACCACTTCCACCTGCATGAGTGTCTTGTGCTACCCCATCAAATATTTTAATTCCACAATCCGAATAATTTTCAGTAAGATCGTATCCTTCTTTTTTCATCAATTCTAATAATATTTTCTTCCCAACTAATGCTAAATCCCCAGTGATTATTAAATCATAATCATTAGGATTATATCCAGTATCCTTAAAATGTTGAGAAATAGTATCAATTGCCGCAGGTGCCATAGCACCACCCATATTATTAACATCAATTACTCCAAAATCTTTAATCTTCCCAGTAGTAATATAGGTAATATAAGGACCATTACCAGTAGAAGATAATACTGTAGCGCCAGCTCCTGTTACTGTCCATTGTGAAGAAAAAGGTCTTTGGGCACCATACTCTAAAGGAAACCTATATTGTCTTTCTGCAGAGCTAAAGTGGCTAGATGTAGCACATACAACATTGCTTGCAAACCCACCATCTATTATCATAGCGCCTAAACTTATAGATTCCGTCATTGTAGAACAAGCTCCATATAAACCAAAGTAAGGTATCTCTAATTGTCTTGCAGTATAGGAAGAAGAGATTATCTGATTTAATAAATCTCCTGAAAACAGATATTCTATTTCATTAGGAGATAGATTAGCATTTGAAATAGCTAATTTAATAGCCTCTTCTTGAATTTTGGCTTCTGCCTTCTCAAATGACTCTTGCCCCCACATATCATCTTCTAAAATAAGATCATAATAGTCTTTTAAAGGTCCTGCTCCTTCTTTTGGTCCAACGATAGAAGAAGTCCCTAAAATAGATGGTGGGTTAGATAACTTTACTGTTTGTAATCCAATGCGTTTTATCGACATAATCTCACCTTCCTTTTGAAAGTATTAAGTATAATATCCCTACTAGAACTGAACTACCGACTCCGTATACTAACACAGGTCCAGCAATACTAAACATTCTAGCAGCCACACCAAAAATAAAACCTTCTCTCTTAAATTCCATAGCTGGAGAAACAATTGAGTTAGCAAATCCAGTTATAGGTATAGCTGCTCCTGCTCCACCTTTCTTTCCTATCTCGTCATAAATTCCTAGACCAGTTAAAAATGAACCTAAAAAAATTAATAATATTGAAGTTCCGGAGGTCACAGCCGTTTCATCAAATCCATATCTAAATAACATATTTCTGATAATTTGACCTAGTACACATATTAATCCTCCAGTAATAAATGCATATATAATGTTTTTTAAATAAGTGGGCTTTGGCACCTTTTTTTCAGCAAATTCTTGGTACTCTTTGTTTGTCATATTTTCCATATCTTTTCCACTCCTATTTATTTATAAAAATTAACCAATAATATAAAGCACCCGTCACTTTTCCTAATATTAATGCAGCAATAATATATTGTAGCTCGTGTTTTGCTTTGAATTTCTTTGCAAATACTGGTATAACATTTAACACTTCTGCTAAAGCAGAAGCAAATAATCCAAAAAATATACCCATAGTTATTCCAATTGGTATGGATAAAAACTTGCTAATATTTAAATTAAAGTCTGAAAAATATATAAAACTTGCAGAAGTAGCTCCCAACATAATGGTATATTCATATAGCTTAACCTGATTTCTTGTTTCAGTTATCTGTGCCATTCTTGGA
Source organism: Schnuerera sp. (assembly GCF_035459645.1). NCBI lineage: Bacteria > Bacillati > Bacillota > Tissierellia > Tissierellales > Tepidimicrobiaceae > Schnuerera > Schnuerera sp. Next base: position 5,774 of record NZ_DATHXO010000393.1, on the reverse strand, counting down.
ACAACTTTAAGTAAAGTTATAAAAGCAGCAGCTGCACTGCCTATTGTAATTCCAGCAGAAGCTCCAATCAAAGAAATTAAAATCGCTTTCCCATTTCTTCCACCACCTTATTATGTTATGAGTTTTCATTCTTTTTTAAATCATTTAGTATATTCTCTTCTATATCTTTGTCATAAAGATATAGTTCCAGTTCCATAGGCCCTGGTTCTTGCCTCCTTCGTTTACTAAAGCTAAATATCCTACTAAAAAATGCAAACATACCTAATCCAGTTCCAAAAGATAATGGAATAGTAAAAATTAAAGGATTTTCTTTATTTACTCCTGTGATTGTAAAATACACTTTTTCCATTGATTTACTCATATTTACATCTTCATAAAAATTAATAATAGCAGCTGCGGCACCAAAAAATAGTACTACCATAACTAAAGCAATTTTTAAAAAGTTATAGAAACTATTAGACTGTTCCTTCCCTTTTATTTCTAATAATATATCAGGCCCTCCTATTATTGTAATATCTATACCATTTATAAATTCTAATATTTTAGTTGTTATCTCATTGATTGATAAATAATCATACATCTCTTTGTCTTTTCCATTATATATTCTTATTTTTTCTACCTTTTGTTTAATCCCATCATTGTTACAATACACTTGACCAATATCTTCTACATATACATGGGCATTTAAATCTGTTGAATATTTAGTTTTAAGATTAATATAAACTTGCTCTTTATCGATAAATATCACCCTTTAATATGAAAGTACTTACAAACTTTGCTTTTTTAGGCACTTCTCTATTGGTTCCTAGTTCTCTATACCATAAAAACCCCCAAACTAAAAATAATACTAAAAATAATATAATCATAATATTTCTTTTAGCTTTATGTATTTTTATTTTTTTATACATCTTATCACTCCATTCTACAATTATTATTCTCTTAAAAAAAATTTTAATTCAAAAAAATTAAGGCATAGTTTTATGCCTTAATTAACATTTTCTTCATCTCTTCTATTATTTTTTTTTCTATTCTAGATACTTGAACTTGTGATATACCTAATAATTCTGCTACTTCCACTTGAGTTTTATCTTTGAAGTATCGTAGAATAATTACTTGTCTATCCCTTTCTTTTAATTGAGATAACATTTCTTTTAAAATTATTCTTTCCAATATATCCTTTTCACTATCTTCTTCAATACTTATTTTGTCAATCAAATAAAGTGGATTTCCTTCGTTTTGATGAATAACATCATATAAATAATCTGGATGATATGATGATTCTAAAGCCATTACAATCTCCTCTTTATCTATATCTAATTCTTCAGAAATTTCCTGTATAGTTGGTTCTCTACCTAATACCTTTGAAAGTTTTTCTTGAGTATATTTTACTCTATTAGCAGTTTGTTTCAAAGATCTACTAACCTTAATAAGTCCATCATCTCGCAAGAATCTTTTTATTTCTCCAGCAATCATTGGAACTGCATAAGTTGAAAACTTTACATTATAGGAGATATCGAATTTATCTATTGCCTTTAATAGTCCAATACTACCAATTTGGAATAAATCGTCCATTTCATAACCTCTATTAGTAAACCCTCTTAAAACGCTTTTAATTAAACCAATATTATGCTTCACTAATTCATCTTTTGCCTTTTTATCTCCATTTTGTGCCTTTATAATCAATTCTATAGTTTCTTCATGAGTTAATAAAGCATTCTCCCTATTCCCTTTTTTCATAGTATCTACTCCCTATCTGAGAGGCTTTTAAAACTCTTTATCATTTTCACTTTTGTACCCTTATCTATATGACTTTCTACTGTTAACTCATCCATGAAGGTTTCCATAACTGTAAATCCCATACCAGATCTTTCTAAATCTGGTTTAGAAGTATAAAAAGGCTCCATGGCTTTATTTATATCTTCAATTCCCTTTCCATTGTCTTCAATAACAATCTCAATTTTACTATTTTCAATTATTGCTTCAACTATTACTGACCCTTCCCCATATTCATACCCATGTATAATTGCATTAGTGACCGCTTCAGAAACTGCAGTTTTAATATCTGATAATTCCTCTATTGTAGGATCTAGTTGAGAAGCAAAAGCAGCTACAACAACTCTAGCAAAAGATTCATTACTAGATTTACTTAAAAATTCTAATTTCATATAATTTCTCTCCATCATTTTATCATCCCCCTAATCCTTTATAGCTTCATCAACAGACGAATACATATTAATAATCTTTAGTAATCCAGACATTTTCAATATTCTACCTATATTCGAATTTGTACTAATAATCAAAACCTTTCCGTTTCTTTCTTTACAGTTTTTATATCTCCCCATTATTAAGCCTATACCTGAGCTATCCATAAAGCTTAAATCTCTTAAATCTAAGATGATATGTAATAAATTATTGTTATAATACTGCTGGTCTATTTTTTTCCTTATATCTTCAGATGTGTGGTGATCTAATTCACCTTTAAGCCTAACAATCAAATAGTTTTGTAAAATATCTATTGATAATTCCAATTTATCCCCTCCTTAAAGATATCCCTTATATAATTCTATTAATGTTTCTTTTTCTCCTTCATAGAAAAACCACTAATTTTGTTGTAAAAAGAAAAAAAGAGTCTTAAAAAAATTTAAGACTCTTTTTTTCTTTTTTTAAATATTTTTACATGCTAAAACTACTTGACTTAATAATATAGAAGTAGTAACGCTACCTACTCCACCAGGAACTGGTGTAATTTTATCCACTATAGGTGAAAGTTTTTCGTAATCCGCATCTCCGCTTAATTTTCCGTTTTCATCTAAACTAACACCTACATCAATTACAATAGAGTTTTCATTGAAATATTTTTCACCAAAAAATTTCGCTTTACCTAACGCCACAACTACTACATCTGCCTTATTTGTCATATCTTCTAAACTTTGAGTTCTAGAGTGACAAATTGTGACTGTGGCGTTCTCTTTTAATAACATCATAGCCAGAGGTTTCCCTACTACCATACTTCTATTTACAACTACTACATTTTTACCTTCTAAAGGTATATCATAATGCTTTAAAATTTCCATTGCTGCTTTTGGAGTACATGGTGCAAAACCATCCATATCTCCTTCAAAAATTCTTTCCAAATTTAAAGGATGCATACAATCCACATCTTTCAATGGACTAATTGTATTTCTTATAATTTCTTCGTCAATATGTTTTGGTAATGGCCTGAAAACTAATATTCCTGATATATTATCATCTTCATTCAAATCTTCAATTAATTTTATCAATTCTTCTGTTTTAATCTCAGCATCTCTTTCAAAAACTTTTGATTCGATACCTATCTTATCGCAATTCTTAATAATGCTTTTTTCATAAGAGATATCCCCTGGATTATCTCCTAGCCTAACAATTGCTAAAGTAGGTACTTTACTATGCTTAGCTAGCTCCTCAATATCTTTTTTCATCTTCTCCTTAATTTGAGTAGCTACAACATTACCTTTTAATATTTCTGCCATACTTTTGCCTCCTTAAAATATTATATTATTATAATTATGCTTTATATTGAAAATTTTATCATTTCTATTTCGAATTATTTACTATTTCATTAACGATTTCATTATATCATAAAAGACTAAATAAACAAGAAGCTGTTAGAAAATCTAACAGCTTTTGTTTTAGTTAGAGGCAGTTTCCTTTTTCAAGTCCTCTTCTTTAACAGATTTACCGAAATATCTAATAACTCCAATTATAATTGCTGTACCAATTAATAAAATGATTATTGGATGTGATGAGAAAAATCCTGCTAACAAATAAGATATTCCTGCTACAATAGAAACGGTAAGAGCATAGGGCATTTGAGTCTTAACATGGTCTAAATGATCTGCACCCGAAGCCATAGACGACATAATGGTGGTATCTGAAATAGGTGAGCAATGATCACCTAAAATAGCGCCTGACAAAACAGTACCTAATGTAACTGTCATCATATGTGGATCACCGCCATTTTGCACAAATGCATAAGACATTGGAACTGCCAATGGAATAACAATAGCCATAGTACCCCAAGCTGTTCCTGTAGAAAATGAAACTAATCCTGATAGTAAAAATACTATAATTGGTAATATAGCAAATGGTATTGCATCCGAAACTATTCCTACTAAGAATTCTGCTGTTCCTACATCACCAGTTACACTTCCCAAGGACCAAGCTAATACTAAAATCATACATGCTATTACCATGGACTTTGCACCATCAACCCAAGCATCAATCGCTTCACCAACTGAAAATATCTTTTGAGATAGACCCATTATTACTGCAACAATACTTGATACTATGGAAGCCCAAAGTAATACTATACTAGAATCAGCTTCTCCAAAACTGGCTCTCATACCTTCAATTGTAAAAGGATTGACCGTCTCTTCTAATAGAGTGTAACCATTATACCATAGACCTATAAAAGCTATGATTATTAAAGTAATAATTGGTATTATAGCATTAGATGCTTTCAATTTAATATCTTCTCGAATTTCCATCTTAGTAATTTCATCACTTGTCATTGGTTTAGCACCATCAGCAATTAATTTACCTGTAGTCCTTGCTCTTTTTTCTGCTTCATACATAGGTCCGAAATCTCTTTCCATAACTAATAGTACAAAAACAAATATTAATGCGTAAATGCAATAATAACTATAAGGAATAGTTTTCAAAAAAACTTCATAGTAATTTGCTTCAATACCTAAGCTTTGGTAGACATTTCTTATTAAACCTATCTCATAGCCAACCCAAGTTGAAATCAATGCTAAACCTACAACTGGTGCTGCAGTTGAGTCGATTATAAACGAAAACTTTTCTTTAGAAATTCTATTTTTATCCGTCAAAGGCCTCATAGTTGGTCCAACCACTAATGTATTTGCATAATCATCAAAAAATACGAACCACCCTAATAAATAGGTATATAGTTGAGCAGATCTAGGGCTTTTAACTTTTTTTCCTAATGCCTCTGCTACAGCTGCAGTTCCTCCCATTTTATTTACCACTCCAACCATCCCACCTATTGCTAATAAGAATATGATAATTGCTGCATTCCAAGAATCGGCCAAAGAACCTATTAGATAATTATCCATAGTTCTTAAAAATCCATAAAAAGGATTCCACCCATTTAACATAGTAGCTCCAACAAATACTCCTAAAAATAATGAAATTAATACTTGTTTTGTTACAAAAGCTAGTACAATTGCTAATAATGGTGGCAAAAGTGATAACCATCCAAAGTTAATAGCATTATCTTCTTCTGCAAAAACTGGAATAGCTAAAATTAAAATAAGTAATAAAATTAAAACTAAATTTTTAAACCTATACATATACATACCTCCCCTATAATTTATTTGTAAATACTTAAAAACAACCTCCTTTCTTTGATTATAATTGTGAAAAATTATTGTTTGTAAATAAAACAGTAGTATCAAAATATAATTATTGGTACTACTGTTTTAAGCATAATTAATATTGCTAATAAATTCACTTTTCATCATAATTTTATATTTAACTATAGTATAAATATTTTTAAAATTTATATTACCCATTATTTTGATACTTTGTTTGTTTTTAATATAATTTGTTTAAAGATTACTTATTTTTTATTATATTACATATTTAGTCTTCTATCAATGCTATTTTCTAAATTATTGTAATATTCCAAAATTTCTATATATAAATTTTCTATATTTATTTAGAACCTTATTAATATATTTATAATAAAGGCTCTACAAAATTTTTTGTAT
>NZ_DATHXO010000392.1:0-7454 GCF_035459645.1 Schnuerera sp. | reverse complement strand
ATGGTAAAACCAAAAAAGAATATTTAAATGAAACTAAAGTGGAAAGTCTTTATAATAAAAATTTCAAATCAATAAAAGAAGATGAATATGTAGAGAATGCATCTTATCTTCTGAAGGAATGGAGAACTCCTTTTTTGCCTGTTTTTGATAATATGCAGAATTTCGTAGGGATTCTAACTCATGCTTCTATTTTTAATGCTTTTTCAGAAATATTTGGTTTAGAAAAGGGAACCAGAATTGTAGTTAATATGCTTGATATTCCTGGGCAGCTAGCAAAGTTATCAGAGGTTATTAGAAAAGAGAATGTAAATATAATAAACTTTGCTGCAGTAGATGCAAAAGTATTGGATGTATATAGGGTAATAATACGGGTTGATACTACAGATGTTGTTGGACTTATAGAAAGAATTGAAAAGGCTGGATTCAAGATAGGAGAAATTTCTAAATAATATAAAAATGTATAAAATACTGTAAAATGGAAAAAATATCCCTTTAGATAGTACTGGAGGGATATTTGTGAAAAAACAAAATGCCATTTTAATATTTTTATTTTGTGCCACTTTATTCTTTATTAGTTTTATATATGGTTATAAGATGATGGGCCCAAAGATTAATAAAGATCCATTAATTATAGAGGATGATATAATTGATGATGATTTAGAGATATTAAAGGAAGAAGAAAGAATTTCACCAAATGTTTTTATTGAGAAAAAGACTTATTATAAAGAATGTAATCACAATATAACTAAATTAAACGAGCTAGATGAAAAAATAGTGAATATGACTGAAAAACAATATAGAGAATATATGAAGGATAATTTCCCTAATATAAAGATTATTTCCTTTTCTACTAATAGGATAGTATTAAGGGAAGAAAAAGAACATCTATGCCCTAACCATTACATAATTGGAGAGTCAGAAGGCAAGATTGCAATTTATGGTATTGATGAAAGAGGAGAGAAAGTTTTGCGTAGAATATTTAAGGATTATCCTATAACTCTTTTAAAAGAGATCGACCAAAATAAATTAAAAGATGGGATAAGGGTAGATAGTGAAGAAGAATTATCTGATGTGTTGGAGAATTTTATTAGCTAAAAAACTAAGTTAGAATTCTAACTTAGTTTTTTAATTTAAAATATGATAATATAGTATATATTATGTTTTTAATTTGAAAGGTGAGATATATGATAATACTTGGTATAGATCCAGGATTGGCTATAGTAGGATACGGAGTTGTTGAATATATAGGTAATAGATATGGGGTATTAGATTATGGTGTTATAAGAACTGATTCTAAAACATCATTTCCAGAAAGATTAAAGATAATATATGATGAACTTTCAATATTAATTGAAAAATATAATCCAGATGATTTTGCAATAGAGGAGTTGTTTTTTAATAAAAACGTAAAAACAGCTATCCAAGTGGGACAAGCCAGAGGAGTTGAAATTCTTTCTGCTATTAACAAAGGATTAGAAGTTTATGAATATACTCCATTACAAATAAAACAAGCTGTTGCTGGTTATGGAAGGGCAGACAAAAAACAGGTACAAGAAATGGTAAAACTGTTATTAAATTTGAAAAAAATTCCTAAACCAGATGATGCAGCAGATGCATTGGCTGTAGCTATTTGCCATAGCAGTTGTCTAAATTTTAAAGAGGATTTTAAAATGAAATAATAAAGGATGGATTATAATATGTATGAGTACATAATTGGTAGAGTTGCAAGGATTAAAGAGGATTATGTAGTAGTTGAGAACAACGGAATAGGGTATAGGATATATACTTCTAAAAATTCATTGGTTAATTTACAAATTGATGAAAAAACTACTATGTATATTTATTATAATTTAAGAGAAGACGGAGTATATCTTTATGGTTTTACTACGGAAGAAGAGCTAGACATGTTCAATCTACTTTTGTTGGTTTCTAAGGTAGGGCCTAAAGTAGGTTTAAATGTTCTATCTACTTTAAATCCAAATCAAATTAAATTAGCCATATTAAGAAATGATTCACATGCTCTATGTAATGCACCTGGAGTAGGTAAAAAAACAGCTTCACGGATTATATTAGAATTAAAGGATAGAATTGACAAAGATGATATTGTCGAAGAAGAGGTTATAATAGAAGATAATGATGAAGCAGACATTGCAATACATGGTATAATGTCTTTAGGGTATTCTAGAGGTGAAGTCATGAAAGTAATGAGAAAACTAGATACTACCAAAATGGTTACAGAAGATATTATAAGAGAAGCTTTAAAACTGCTTTCAAAACAATAAGGGGATGTATTGACTTATGGATAATATAGATGAAAGGATAGTTTCAAGGTCTATTCAAGGCGAGGATAGAGAAGCTGAAAACACTTTAAGACCAAAATGGTTAAAAGAATATATTGGGCAGGAAAAGGTGAAAGAAAAATTAAAAATTTTCATTCAGGCTGCTAAGGAAAGGAAAGAACCTTTAGATCATGTTCTTCTTTATGGTCCTCCCGGGTTGGGGAAGACGACTTTAGCTAATATTATCGCTAATGAAATGGGAGTCAATGCAAGGATTACGTCTGGTCCTGCTATAGAAAGACCTGGAGATTTAGCTAGTATATTGACTAATTTAGGAGAAGAAGATGTATTGTTTATCGATGAAATACATAGACTAAATAGGACTGTAGAAGAAATACTTTATCCTGCTATGGAAGACTATGCTCTAGATATTATAATAGGTAAAGGCCCTAGTGCTAGATCTGTTAGATTAGATTTATCAAAATTTACTTTAATTGGTGCAACTACTAGAGCAGGATTGCTTACTTCCCCTCTAAGGGATAGGTTTGGAGTTATGCTAAATTTAAACTTATATGATGATGATAGTTTGCAAAAAATAGTGAAAAGATCTTCTGATATTTTAAATATCAAAATAGATGATAAAGGTGCTATGGAAATCGCTAAAAGGTCTAGAGGCACTCCTAGAATTGCAAATAGACTTTTGAAAAGAGTTCGAGATTACGCGCAGGTAAAGGAAAATGGAGTTATTACTTGGAATGTTGCAAAAAAAGGGTTAGAAATGTTAGAAATTGATAAATTAGGTTTGGACGAGGTGGATAGAAAGATATTATTGACTATGGTAGAAAATTTCAATGGAGGTCCTGTAGGACTTGATACCTTATCTGCAGCTACTGGGGAAGAAAGAACTACTATTGAAGATGTTTATGAACCTTTTCTATTACAGATTGGTTTTATAAATAGGACCCCCAGAGGAAGGATAGTTTCAAAAAAGGTTTATGACCATTTTAAAATTCCTTATTGTGATGCAAAGGAGTGATACAATGAGTTCCTTTGATCGGGTGTTTGTAACTATAGGTATTGTTTTAGTTATAATAGGTGTAATATTTATTGTTGGAGAGAAGTTTGGATTAGGTAAGTTACCAGGTGATATTTTTATCCAAAAAGGAAATTTTACTTTCTTCTTTCCTATTGTATCTAGTATAATTATTAGTATAATATTGACTTTATTGTTGAATTTATTCAGAAGATAAGGGGGATAATATGAAAAGGCTTTCTATTTTTGTAATTTTAATTGTAATTTTTATTGGATCAATATTTCCAAATGTTTTTGTACATGCTAACCTAGTAGATAATAATTTTTTGAGTATTAAATTGACAAGCCCTATAAAATCTACTGAATTTGTTAATTTATATAGTGAGGAAGGATTTTTTATATTCTATAAGGATGATTTGTCGCAAGAAGTAGAGTCTATTGATATCGATTCTATTAAAATTAGTTTAGGAGAAAAGGATGAAATCATTATATCAGATAATGAAGATAATCTACTTTTCACATATAATCAAGAAGATGATTTAATTATTTCTTCTAAAGACGAATTTGATAGAAGAATTAAGATAGAGGACAGATATTATAGGGATTATGTCTATTTTAAAATCGTTGGTGGCAAATTGATAACTTTGAACTATGTTCAAATAGAAAACTATTTATACGGGGTAGTTCCTATGGAAATGCCTACATCTTTTGAGATGGAAGCCTTAAAAGCTCAAGCTATAGCTGCAAGAACTTATACTCTAAAAAATATAAACAAACATATTGGCGAAGGATACGACCTTTGCGATACTACCCATTGCCAAGTATATGGAGGAATGGATGGAGAACAAGAAAAAACTAATAGGGCTGTAGAGGAAACCTATGGAATGATAATTACATATAATGGAGATATTATTGATGCTTTATATCATTCCAATAGTGGAGGGGTTACTGAGGATTCTATGGAAGCTTGGGGTAACAGTCATCCTTATTTGATTGCTGTTGATGATAATTTTTCTTCAGAGGCTCCAAATAGTAGTTGGAGTTTAAATTTGACTAGTGATGAAATAAACAGAAGACTTAATAATAGTGGTATAAATATAGGCGATGTAGTAGATATGGAGATTATTGAGACTTCCTCAAATGGCCGAGTGACTCAATTAAAGATAGTAGGAACTTTAAGCGAGAAGCTTTTAAGTAAAGGCCAAATTAGAGAAATTTTAGGTACAACAGAGTTGAAAAGCACATGGTTTACTATACAAAAAGATTCTAGTGTTGAAACTATCACAAATTTATATGTAATAGATAGTAGTAATACGAACCCACAATTGATTAATATAAACACTGCTTATGTAATCGATGGTAGTTTTAGGAAGAATCCTTCTAGAGGGTTAACTAGTAGATATGTTAATAGAGATACAAATTTTGATAATTCAAAAGGAACTTCTTATACTAATACCGATTTTATTATAGAAGGCAAAGGCTATGGTCATGGAGTAGGTATGAGCCAGTGGGGTGCCCAAAAAATGGCAGAATTGGGTTATTCTTTTGAAGATATATTGATGCATTATTATAGTGGAGTAGAAATTATAATCAATGATTAGTAGAGGATGATGAAATGAAAACAGAAGATTTTTATTACGATTTACCTGATAATTTAATTGCACAACATCCAATTGAGGATAGAGAAGAATCAAAATTGCTCCTATTGGATAGAGATACAGAACAAATAGAAGATAGAATATTTAAAGATATAGTAGACTACTTAAATCCAGGGGACTGCTTAGTTTTAAATGATACAAAGGTAATTCCTGCTCGTCTTTTTGGTAATAGAGAGGGGAAAGATGAAAGAATTGAATTTTTATTACTTAGAAGAATGGAAAATGATATATGGGAAACCCTTGTAAGACCAGGGAAAAAAGTTAAACCTTCTAATAGGATTATCTTTGGTGAAGGGTTATTAGTTGCTGATGTGCTTAATATAGGGGAAGATGGGACTAGAAGAGTAAAATTTAATTATGATGGGATATTTGAAGAAATACTGGATGAATTAGGAGAAATGCCCTTGCCTCCTTATATAAAGGAAAAATTAGAAGACAATGAAAGATATCAAACTGTTTATTCAAAGCATGAAGGTTCAGCTGCTGCTCCTACAGCAGGTCTACATTTTACTGAAGAGTTGTTGAAGCAAATAGAAAGAAAAGGAGTTAGTATTGCATTTCTTACCCTTCATGTTGGTTTGGGGACTTTTCGTCCAGTAAAAGTTCAAAATATTGAAGAACATCTAATGCATTCGGAGTATTTTGAACTTACTAAAGAAGCTGCTAAAAAAATCAATAAAGCTAAAGAAGGTGGGAGAAAGGTAGTAGCAGTTGGAACTACTACTACAAGGACCTTAGAAACTATTGCTAACTCGGAAGGACAGGTGTTTTCGCAGAAGGGGTGGACTGATATTTTTATCTATCCAGGATATGAATTTAAAATAATCGATGGTTTAATAACCAATTTTCACCTACCAGAGTCAACCTTACTAATGTTGGTCAGCGCTTTAGCTGGGAAAGAAGTTATAATGAAGGCTTATAGACATGCTATAGAGAATAGATATAGGTTTTTTAGTTTTGGAGATGCAATGTTTATTAAGTAATGAGGAGGAACAGAATGGCAGTAGAGTTTAAATTAATTAAGGAATGTAAAGAGAGTTTGGCAAGATTGGGCGAATTAAAGACTCCTCACGGGGTTATAGAAACTCCAATCTTCATGCCTGTTGGTACTAAAGCGACTGTAAAGACTATGACTCCTGAAGAGGTTAAAGGTTTAGGAGCACAAATTATACTAGGGAATACTTATCATTTGTTTTTAAGACCAGGTCATCAGCTTATAGAAGAAGCCGGTGGATTACATAAATTTATGAATTGGCATGGACCTATTTTAACGGATAGTGGTGGTTTTCAAGTTTTTAGTCTAGGGGATTTAAGAAAGATTACTGAAGAAGGGGTAGAGTTTAGATCTCATATAGACGGTTCTACTCACTTTATTAGTCCTGAAAAATCTATAGAGATACAAAATTCACTAGGATCTGATATTATGATGGCTTTTGATGAGTGTACTCCTTATCCATCTAGTTATGAATATGCAAAACAATCTATGGAAAGAACCACTAGATGGGCAAAAAGATGTAAAGATTTCCATAAAGACTGGGAAAAACAAGCTTTATTTGGTATAATACAAGGTGGTATGTATAAAGATTTGCGAGAAAAAAGTGTTGAAGGCATCATAGATATTGGTTTTCCTGGTTATGCTATTGGAGGACTAAGCGTTGGGGAACCAAAGGATTTAATGTGTGAGATGCTAGATTTTACTACACCTTTGTTACCTAAGGATAAGCCTAGATATTTAATGGGAGTAGGAACCCCAGATTATCTGTTTGAGGCAGTAATAAGGGGAATTGATATGGCTGATTGTGTTATGCCGACTAGGATTGCTAGAAATGGTGCGGTTATGACAAGCCAAGGTAGATTGACTATTAGAAATGCTAAATATTCTAAAGATTTTTCTAAACTGGATCCAGAATGTGATTGTTATACTTGTACCAATTATTCACGTGCTTATATAAGGCATCTATTTAATGTAAATGAAATTTTAGGTGCAAGGCTTGCTACAATTCATAATCTGTACTTTTTAATTAAATTGATGGAGAATATTAGAAAGGCTATTAAAGAAGATAGATTATTGGAATATAAAGAAGAGTTTTATAAAAAATATGGATATATTAATTAAATAAAGAAGGGTTTTTAACTTTTTTGTTGAATATTAATTATAGAGAAAAGATGAAAAGGAGGATGTTTTTATGGCAGCAGCAAATGCAGGAGGAGCAAGTTTAGGAGGTTTTATCATACCTATCGCTTTTTTAGTCATCTTTTATGTATTTGCAATAAGACCTCAAAAGAAGAGGGAAAAACAAATTAGAGAGATGAGAGACAGCCTTAGGGTTGGTGATGTATTCTGCTTGATCTTCATAGCCAGAGTACTTTTTTCTGCTATAATCTTCATTTCCCTCTAGTCTCAATCCGGGTTTCATGCTTCAAAATGTTCTAATGGTTCTACATTATATATGAATTGGTCTTTTTGGACGGCTCCGTCGGCAT
>NZ_DATHXO010000391.1:0-1780 GCF_035459645.1 Schnuerera sp. | reverse complement strand
GCGTATTCTATAGCTCTAGTTTCTCTAATAACGTTTACTTTTATTTGTCCAGGGTAATCAAGCTCTGCTTCAATTTTCTTAACTATTTCTCTAGCTGTAAGAATTATTTCATTATCTTTAACATTTTCAGGCTTAACCATTATTCTTAATTCTCGGCCTGCCTGTATAGCATATGATTTTTCTATACCATCAAAGGAATTAGCAATTTCTTCTAGTTTTTCTAATCGTTTAATATAAGCTTCTAAAGTTTCTCTCCTAGCACCTGGTCTTGCAGCGGATATAGCATCTGCTGCTTGTACTAGTACTGCTTCTACTGTGCTAGGCTCTATGTCACCATGATGAGCAGCAATACAATGCAGTATTTCTTTAGATTCCTTATATCTTCTAGCTAAATCTACTCCTATATCAACATGAGGACCTTCTACCTCATGATCTACAGCTTTACCTATATCATGAAGAAGCCCCGCTCTTCTAGCTATCTTTATATCGGCACCTAATTCTGCAGCCATAACTCCGGAAAGATGAGCTACTTCAATAGAATGTCTTAAAACATTTTGGCCGTAACTGGTTCTATACTTTAGTCTTCCTAGAAGCTTTATTAATTCAGGATGGAGGTTATGAATTCCAGTATCAAATGCAGCTTGTTCTCCTTCTTCTCTTATAACATTATCTACTTCTTTCTTTGCTTTTTCAACCATCTCTTCAATTCTTGCAGGGTGTATTCTTCCATCAACAATTAGTTTTTCAAGAGCAATTCGTGCAATTTCTCTTCTAATAGGGTCAAAACCAGACAAAACTACTGCTTCAGGAGTATCATCTATTATTAAATCAATACCTGTTAAAGTTTCCAGGGTTCTGATATTTCTACCTTCTCTACCGATAATTCTACCTTTCATTTCATCATTAGGTAAGGAAACAACAGTTACAGTAGACTCTGTAACATGATCAGCAGCACATTTTTGAATAGCACAAGATATAATTTCTCTTGCTTTCTTTTCTGATTCTTCTCTAGTTTTGTTTTCCATCTCTTTTATAAGAAGAGCGGATTCATGTGCTATTTCTTTTTTAATATCATTTAATAATAGCTCTTTAGCTTCATCGGAGGTAAGGCCTGAAAGTCTTTCTAACTCCTCTACTTGTTTATTATACAATTCTTCAATAAGATGTTCTTTTTGATCAATCTCCTTGAATTTTCTATTCAGAGTATCTTCTTTTTTCTCTATGGATTCAAATTTTCTATCGATAGATTCCTCTTTGTGTAATAAACGTCTTTCTTGTTTTTGAATTTCAGTCCTTCTTTCTCTGTTTTCTTTTTCATTTTCAATTCTTATTCTGTGAATTTCTTCTTTCGCTTCTAAAAGAAGCTCTTTTTTGTTTGTCTCAGCATCCCTATTTGCATCTTCAACAATTTTTTTAGCTAATTCTTCAGCATTTCCAATTTTCCTTTCACCAATGGTTTTTCTTATATAAAAACCAATAATGATCCCTATAATAGCAATTAAGATATTAATTATAAGATCAATAACGATGCACCTCCTATTCTATTTAGTTTTCAAGTTTCATACCACATATTCTTTTTAAATAAGATCATTAGGTAAAAATATAAACCGACTAGCCTAAGCTTTCGGCTTATATAGCATATACATATGATTTTATATATCTTGGTACGATTACATTTTATTACTTTTAAATAAATATGTCAAGAGTATTAATTAGGTGTTATCTTCTCTACTTTACTTTCAGTGCCTTTCATACTAACTCTATAAGCCTGTGTACCAAT
>NZ_DATHXO010000390.1:0-2068 GCF_035459645.1 Schnuerera sp. | reverse complement strand
GTATAGTGATAGGAGTTCTAACCTTCTTAGGTACTGGATATTTAATTGAAAATAAAATTGATTTGTAGAATAAAATCCCCTTTTTGGGGATTTTATTTTGTGTAAAACCACCCCGATTTGAATCTGGTTGAAATTGGGATTTATATCAGGTATTATTATGGTAAATAGAGCTTGTATATTAAAAAACGAATGGGGAGATAGAGATAATGTTTGAAAAATTTTTATTTGCAATGGTTATTGTTCTAACATTATTTGTTATTGGACCTAGAGAACAAAAGAATATACTTATAGCTGGAGAAGAAGATGCAATAAAATGGAACAATTATGAAATAGAAGATATTCTATTATAATTGAAGCTCTATATTATAAAACTTTTTGCAATTATTTATAAATAAATCTTTTAGTTTATTTTGGTCTAGTATCTCGCAAAAATATATGCATTTTTTAAGAGAATCCATAAAAGTTTCATATCCTAAGCCATATTCAGCAACACCTTTTCTAAAGTATAAAAGATTTAACCCATTGTAATCTCTATGGCGCATACAATAGTCTATGCCTAAATCGGAGTACTTTAAGGCACTTTCATGGATATCAAGTCGGTGATAAGTGTAGGATAAGTTATAGCATATTTTAGGATAAAGTTTCTCATTTGGATCTACTATTTGCATACAGAACTCCATTATTTCTAAGCTTTGTTCTATAGATTTAATTTCATCTAATACAAGGGACATATTCATTAAAATTCTTAGTTCAAAAGAATCATATACGAAGTATTTATAATTGCTTAGCGAAAAGTCAGGTGTGGTAATTTTAATAGCTTCTATTAGTTTATCAAGGGATTTATCAAATTTCTTATATTCTTTGCTTAATATTATGGATTCTATTAATAATATAAGTTGGTTTATTAGATTGATGAAGTAGGTATTAGATTCAGTATGGAGCAAAGCTTTTAAATCATCTAGTTCTACTGATAAGGTTTGATATTCGTCTCTATCTATTTTGGATTCTAATCTGTTTTTTATTTCTTCAAAGGTCTGATAATTATTTAGCCTATAATTTAGCAAGAGTTGATTTAAATCTTTTTTAAGTATAGGGGAGAGTAAGTCTAAAGTTTTTTGAATAGGAACTACTTTACCATTTTCAACCTTTCGTAAGGTATCTTCATGGATTCCTGATAGTTTACAGACATCTTTCTGAGTAAACCCTAAATTAGTCCTAATGCTACGTACTTCTTCCCCGAAAGCCTGAAGATTATAATACATAAACCCAACCCCCTTAAAATTAAGCTTTAGAGCAACCCAGATTTGAATCTGGTTCCTTAATATATATTATAAAATTAAATGGGAAGGGTGTAAAGAGGTGAATAAATTGGTATATAAAACTTCAGATAAAAATGCATTTTACTTTATATATGTTTAAATATTCAAGAAAACGGTTATAGTGAACAAGCATATTTAATAAAAGGGGAATTTCTAGAGAAGAATAAAACAATAGTTTTATAAGAGACACAAAACCTTAACCATTTGTCCAAAATTTATGACTTGTAGATTGTATGAAATATGCTTATATCCTTGGAAGTTTTATAAAACGTGCATATTATTAAGTAATAGTAATCCTACAAAAGAGAGAATGAGGAATTTAATTAACAGATATGAAAGAGGAGGTGAAAACATTGAAGAAAAATATATTAATATTTGGAGTATTGTTACTATGTATAGTAATTCCTATTAAAACGCTAGCTAGTTCTCCAAATTATGCTAAATCAACAGAATCCAAACCAATAGGATTATTCTTTACCGGCTATGTACAACATCAATCGTCGTATTATGATTCAAGAGGAGGACATGCTCTGTTTGGTTGGTTTCAATACGAAAATACCGCAGATGAAAATAGATATTATACTGAAGCAGGGAAAAGTAAGGATGACGGCAAGATTTATTCAAAAAGCAAAGTTATAAGAGATATATGGGGATTTGGGCATGATAAGGCAGTATTTAATTGTGGTTGGCGCTGGATGGGAGATGGTAACCATTGGCCAACACCGGCGGGAGTTGCTGAAATTATTGAG
>NZ_DATHXO010000389.1:0-4693 GCF_035459645.1 Schnuerera sp. | reverse complement strand
AAACTTCCTAGAAGCAAAAAAGATATAGAATTAAAAGCACCTATGCCTAAAGATATCCAAAATTTAATTAATCACTTGAAATAATCATTATTATATATGAGCTTTAGCATTATGAGCAAGTTGCTAAAGCTCATATATTATGTATTATTTTCTTTTTCAGTAGATTTTTTTGGTGTATCCAAAGTTTTCATTATTTCTAGCATTTTAGTCATATCTTTTATTTTTTTCTTCTCTTTTTCGTCTTTATCGTCCATTAACGGTTCCATTAAATTTATGATATTTGAAGGATCTTTTAGAGAGTCTGGGTTTGTCATAATAGAGTTCAATATAAGAAATAATTTATTGAATTTATCCATAGTTAAGATCATTTCCACTACTGTACCCGTTTTATCTATTTCTTCTTTTGGAAATTCTTTTTTGATAGTCTGAGCTATGTAACTTAAACGTTCTTGGTTATTTTCAACAGGTATAGTTTCTTGTATATAATTAGTTTCTGAAGTTTGTAAGAATTCCATAGTTTGATGTAAACTGATTAATTTTTCTGTGATCATTAATGCTTTATTTATAGAAGGCAGAATTTCTTCTGGAAAATAAGGACCGATCTTTTTGAGAATTTGTATTTTCTCCATAGTATAAGGTATATCTAAATCTATAATTTTAGATCCATCCCTTATTAGATTGATGTTTTCATTTTTCTTATCTTTTACAAAAGTTAATAAAAAGATTAAAATTAACCCATTATACATTAGAAGTCCTCCTAAAATTAAATATATATATATCTATTCTATGCTAGAACATAGAATAAAGTTACAAATTTAATTGTAATATATTTAATACTTAGCTCATAAATTAGATTAAAACCTATAGGGAGGGAGTTATAGTGGAAAAAGATGAAAATATAAATAAAGCTATGGATGAGTTTAAAGAGTTTCAACCTTCAGAAGAGCAAATAGAGATAATAGAAGGATTAGCAGAATCCTATTCTGATAAGTCTGAAGATGATATATTTGTAGAGATAATAAAAATGAATGAAGATATGGAATCTAAAATGAGTCAAGAAGAATATGAAGCCATATTTGAAAAATTAAATAGTATACGACCTCTATTGAATGAAGAACAATTAAAAAAACTGGATAAAATATTATATATTTTAGGAAAAGATTAATTTTATTTTAAATGAATAATTAAGGAAAAATTAGAGATTCTTTGCTTTACTTAAAAAAGGAAATCATAGATTGTAAACCTTATTATTTTAAGTATTAGCAAAGAATCTCAGTTTT
This sequence comes from Schnuerera sp., assembly GCF_035459645.1. Taxonomy (NCBI): domain Bacteria; kingdom Bacillati; phylum Bacillota; class Tissierellia; order Tissierellales; family Tepidimicrobiaceae; genus Schnuerera; species Schnuerera sp. The sequence goes on along the minus strand of NZ_DATHXO010000389.1, from coordinate 3,413 downwards.
TATTACCAAATTTATGAAATGGACAAGGCTTAGTGATAATGTTATAATTTTAATAGTATTATGTAAACTAAGGAGGCAAATATAATGAAAATAAATGGAAAAATAAAACTATTATTAGTTTTAATTATATCCATTGGATTGTTTTCAAGTATATATTTTTATATAAACAATGATAAAGAATACGAAGAAATTCCATATAAACTATTCTTAGAACAGGTTGAAGATGGAGATGTTGATGAAGTTGAAATCAACGATACTGAGAAACTTATTGGCAAATTGAGTAATGGAACAGAATTTACTACTGATAATCCAAGGCTGGAAAATTTTAAAGAATATTTACTATTAAATAATGTTAAAGTAGTAGAAGGAGATAGAAATGGAGTTGTAAATCAAGGAATAAGTTTTATTTTAATGATGATAGGTATTGGAGGGGTAGCATTTTTAATTAAAAATAATTCAAAGCAAGCAGAAAAAGAAATGGCTACCATGTCTAATCTGAACACTGAAAACACATCCACAGGTAAGGTTACTTTTGACGATGTGGCTGGTAATGAAGAAGCTAAAGAATCTTTAAAAGAGTTAGTAGATTTTATACAGGAACCTGAAAAATACATTAAATATGGTGCCAGATTACCTAGAGGTGTACTATTATATGGACCTCCTGGAACGGGAAAAACTTTACTAGCTAAAGCATTAGCATCTGAGGCAAAAGTACCTTTCTATGCTGTATCCGGCTCAGATTTTATTCAAGTATATGCTGGTTTAGGTGCAAGTAGGATAAGAGAGTTGTTTAAAAGAGCAAAGGATAGTGGTAAATCTGTAATATTTATTGATGAAATTGATTCCTTAGGGAAGAAAAGAAAAGGGGTAAATTCTCAAAATGGTAGTGAAGAAGGAGATAGGACATTAAATGCTTTATTAACTGAAATGTCAGGTTTTAAAGGTAACGAAGGCATAATCGTTTTAGCAGCTACTAATAGGATTGACACTTTAGATGAGGCTCTATTAAGACCAGGAAGATTTGATAGACAGATAGAAGTTGGGCTGCCAGATGTAAATGCTAGATTGGCTATTTTAGAACTTCACAGTAAAAACAAACCTATATCCAAGGAGGTAGATCTACAAAAAGTTGCATTAGAAACCGTCTATTTCAGTGGTGCAAAACTGGAAAATTTAATGAATGAATCAGCTATGATTGCTGCTAGAAATAAAGAAAGACGAATTACTATGGAACATATAAACAAAGCATATTTTACAGTACTTGTAGGGGATGAAAAAAAGGATAGAAGCAGTATTTCTTTAGAAGATAAAAGAATTACAGCCTATCATGAGGCAGGACATGCATTAGTAGCTAAAAAGCTTTCTAATTTAAATAGGGTTACCAAGGTAAGTATCATACCTAGTACTAAAGGTATGGGAGGATTTAGTTTAAACATACCTCCAGATAAGTTGTACCAAACTAAAAAAGATATTATATCCAATATTATGATTGCATTAGGAGGAAGAGCAGCAGAAGAAATAATTTTTGGTAAAGATAATATTACTACAGGTGCTTCTTCTGATCTTCAAAAAGCAACGGAAATGACATTATCTATGATTGGATCTTATGGAATGGATGACCAATTAGGTTTAATTAATTATAATGTTATTTTGAATAGCAACTTAAATACAGATATTTCTCTTATGGAACGAACTAAAGAGATGTTAGAAAATTTGTATTTAGATACAAAAAAATTATTAAGTGTAAATAAAGGATATTTAGATATAATTGCAAATAAACTAATTATAAAAGAATCATTAAATGAAGAAGAATTGAATCAAATATTAGCAGAATAGTAAAAAGTTTTCATTATTAATTTTAGCTGTTACTTGCAGGTTATATATATAAAGGGTATAATATATATAGAAAATATTTCTGCGGTGTGCGTTAGTCCAAATAATTCAACCGACATAGTAGACACGGGAGTTCGAGTTCAGCAGTGTAGAGCAAGCCTTCTTTGGATGGAAGCTTCAAGCTGTTGACAGGGCACCCACCTTGTGAGAGGCGGGTGTGAATTATTGGAAGGACGGCACTGCGGGAATACAAAGGTCCTTTAGAACCTAGGTTCTAAAGGACCTTTGTATATTATACTCTATTTAAGTAAATGATAAATGTAGATTCTTTACGTGAAAGGAAAATCAATATGAAATCAATATGCCCATTATGTAATGGTTTATATAAAGTAGAATACAATTGTACTAAATGTAACGCTATTATGGAAGACAAAGGGCCAATGGTAAATTTGATGGATGATTACAGCCCCTATCTATTAGATGAAATAAGTCATTTTGTAGATGGAGTTAAAAGAGATGAATGTATCCATATTTACCAATGCCCAAATTGTGGTTATAAACAAAGTTACTCAATAGAAAGAAAAGAGGTTTAGCCTATATGTATAGGGAACTTTTTTCTTCCTTTGAAGATATAAATATATTTAAATCCTAATTCACGAAGAAGTTTTTCTACTTCTCTATATTCATATCCTATGAATTCTGGACAATGGGCGTCAGAGCCTACTGTTATAATTTCACCGCCTAATTCTTTATATAGTTTTAAAATTTCAATTTTAGGATGATAATAACCTAAACCATATTTTACTCCAGCAGTATTAATTTCAATTCCTTTATCTTTACGAATTACTAGCTTTAAGATATCTTCTACTAAAGCGGCATATTTTTTAAATTCAGGTATCTGGGAAAAACTCTCAAAGTATCTATCAATATAATCCAAATGTCCTAGAACATCATAATTCTCATAGTTTTTAACTATGTGGTATAAAGTATCATAATATATATTCAAAGCTTCTATAGGTTTTTTATTATAGGTAAAATTGTCACCATGTATATCTTTTCTGTCGATTGTATGTAAAGACATTATGACGAAATCAAAAGGATTGTTGTTGATAAATTTGTCATATCTAGTATAAAGCTGGGGCTGCATTCCAATTTCAACTCCAGTCAATATTTCAATTTTATCCATATATTTATATTTAACTTGCTTTATTTTTTTAAAATAATCTTTTGGTCTAAAATCAATATCTATTCTATTTTCCGTTACATCAAAATCTATATGATCAGTAAAGCAAATACTTTTCATATTTTTGTTAATTGCTTCTAATACCATTTCTTCCATTAAATATTTGCTATCTATAGAAAAATCACTATGAATATGACAATCATACATTTTCAACACCCCTATTATAATTTTTGAAATGTGAATAACTAAAATCAAGCAAAGAAATCTTCTTTAAATTGAAGTTTATATAAATCATGATAAATACCTTCTTTTTCTAATAGTTCTTGATGACTTCCCATTTCTTTAATAACCCCTTTACTCAATACTATTATTTTATCTGAATTTTGTATAGTAGATA
>NZ_DATHXO010000388.1:0-5382 GCF_035459645.1 Schnuerera sp. | reverse complement strand
CCAAATCTACTATTTAACACCATTGTTATTGCTGCTGTTAATGTTGTTTTACCATGGTCTACGTGACCTATTGTTCCTATGTTTACGTGAGGTTTAGTCCTTTCAAATTTTGCTTTTCCCATTATCTATTCCTCCTTAAATGATATAATTACTCAAGAAAACTCTTCCGGGTGTTTCTTTCATTTTTTGGAGCCCATGACCGGACTTGAACCGGTGACCTCTTGCTTACCATGCAAGTGCTCCACCTACTGAGCTACATGGGCATCTGAAACCACTGTAACATATTTTACTACCAAGATATTTTATTGTCAATAGGTATTTTTAATATTCCTTTAATTCTAAGTACCTTTCGAGTTTCCGTTTGACCCTCTGCAATGCATTATCAATGCTTTTGACATGCCTTTCTAATTCTTCGGCAATTTCTTGATAAGATTTTCCATCTAAATAAGCCATAAGTACTTCCCATTCCAAATCACTTAATAGTTCAACAATTTTATTTTCCATTGAGTAGAGTTCTTCGCTACTAATTATTAATTCCTCTGGATCTGTAATTTTTGCACCAGATATTACATCTAATAATGTCCTATCCGATTCTTCATCATATATCGGTTTATTTAGCGATATATATGAATTTAATGGAATATGTTTTTGCCTAGTAGCGGTTTTTATTGCTGTAATTATCTGCCTTGTAATACAAAGTTCTGCAAAAGCTTTGAATGAAGTTAGCTTGTCCCTTCTGTAATCACGGGTAGCTTTATATAAACCTATCATTCCTTCTTGAATAATATCTTCTTTATCAGCACCTACTAAAAAGTACGCTCTTGCTTTTACTCTAACAAAATTTTTATATTTCGTTATTAAATATTCTAATGCTTGAGGATCGCCAGTTTTGGCTTCTTCTACTATATCTTCATCCTCCATATTTTCGTAAAGAGTCATATCTAACTCATTGTATAATCCAAGACCCACCAAACATCCCCTCCAAAACCATGTTTGAAACACACCCCATAATTAACTAAATTATAATTAAATAATAGTTAGTAGTCAAGTTATTTACTATTTTTCCCCCATTTATTAAGTTTTCTTAGTACTTCTTCATCTAATCTGCCTATAAATAATTCGGTTTTATCTTTTTCTTTGTTTTTCTTTTTCTTTATTAAATTCCTTTGATTAAATATTTCAACTTCTAGTTCTCTAGCAGAAATTCTTGTTCCTCCCCTTCCTAATATTATTTGTTGCTCCATCCAATCCGAAGTAGCAACCCTAACTCGCTTTATTCTACCAATATCATCTAATGTTTTTTCTATATATTGGTCTGCCGTTTCATTCTCCTTTGTAAATACTACTTCAACGCCTTTAACCTTTTCTTTTTTCCCATTATTCCCCTTTACCATATGGGCATCAAAAACTACAATAATTTTAATATCTGAATAATGTTGATATTCCGCCATAGTTTCTATTAGTTCTTCCCTTGCTACCTCCAAATTTAAACTACTTAATTCTCTAAGATTGTCCCAAGAATTTATGATATTATAGCCATCAACAAAAAGATATTCTTTATATTTTTTTTCTTTTCTTTTCATAGCTTTGTTTAACCACTTCATATATTAATATAGAGGCAGCATTAGATGCATTTAGAGAAGAAACCTTACCAAGCATAGGAATTTTTAATAAAAAATCACATTTTTCTTTTACAAGCCTAGATATCCCTTTGCCTTCACTGCCTATGACTAAAGCAACAGGTCCTCCTAAATCAGTGTTAAAATAATATTCTTCACTTTCTATATCAGCACCATATATCCAAAAACCTTTATCTTTCAATTCTTCTATTGTATCAGAAATATTGTTAACCTTTGCAATCATCATATGTTCCACTGCTCCAGCTGAACTTTTATAAACTGTTGATGTTACATGGGCAGCTCTTCTTTTAGGTATTATTATACCATGAGCTCCTCCACATTCAGCAGTACGAATAATAGATCCTAAATTATGAGGATCCTTAATTTCATCGAGAATTATTACGAATGGAGGCTCTTCTAAGCTTTCTGCTTTTTTCAAAATATCATCTATAGAAAAATAGACATAAGGAGTAACTAAAGCAACAACTCCTTGATGGGAGCTTCCTTTAGCTATTTGATCTAGTTTCTGTTTCTCCACCTGTTGTATTATAATATTTCTATTTTTTGCTATACCAATTATTTTATTGATGGAGCCTTTCAATTCACCCTTTATAATAAAAATTTTTTCAATCTCTTTTCCCGATTTTAGAATTTCTAAAACAGGATTCCTTCCAAATATATATTGTTCATCCATTATTTACTCCTACTTTCTATGTTTTCTACTTCAAAATTACATTTCTTTGAACTTCTTTCTTACTTGTGCTATTTCTCCACAAGTCATACTTCCTTCTGGACAAGGTCCTTTTAAACATGCAGGCCCTGCCTCTTTAAAAAGAACCGGATATATTTTCTTTACTAATCTAAGCATTTCTATTGCCAACCGTCTTATCTCCCACTGGGCTCTATTACAAGTTCTGAGTTTAAAAAAATTCAATAAGGTTCTAGCATTCATAGTAAAGACTATTTTGGTTTCACATGCATTAGGAAATACATAACGTGCATCTTCTATAGCTTGTTTTTCAGATTTTTGCTTAGCTTCTTTTTCTTTTACTCCTTGTTCTAAATATTCTTTTAAATATTTTTCAAATAAGATTTGGGTTATTTTATCATAATATTGCTGATCCTTTTCCATAGCTTCTGTAAACAATTTTTTAGCTTCTGAGTTCTCCTCAATGGAAGGAGGGATTATATATTCAAATTGATCTAATTTTACATATCTCTGGGATTGTTGTGAATAACTTGCAATTCTATGTCTAACAAGTTGATGACTTAAAGTCCTTGAAACTCCTTCCACTCCAAAGGTAAAACTTATATGTTCTATAGGAGACTCATGTCCTAGCTCTACTAACATACTTAAAAACTTATTAGTATTTTCCTTATTAAGACTTTCTTCAATATTGCTAATACCTACAGATGAATAACATAACTTTGCTGCAGATGCAATTAACTTTTCTCCATCCGGTGTATATCTTAATAATTCTACCTTCATATTTTCCCCCTTTTCTTTAGTTTTAATTAATATTATATAAATATTCAACTCCTATATTTAGACGATACTTTAGTTAATTCTCAACTCATATTACTATATAGTAGGAAGATGAATTATTTTGTCGAATAATTCTACCATCCTATTGTCTCGTCCTGCTAAATATAAATAACCTATCAAAGATTCAAAACCAGTAGCATATTTATAGTCCATTAGCTCAGCATTCTTAGGGATAGAGTTGGTCTTTGCATTCCTTCCTCTTCTAACCAAAGACTTTTCTTCATCTGTCAATATATTTGCTAAAGCATGAACTATATTTGATTGAGATTTAGCCTTAACATACTGAGTAGTTTCCTTGTGTAGTGTATTAACCGGAATGCCTTTATTCAATAGATAAGTCCTTACACATAATTCATATACTGCATCTCCTATATAAGCTAATTGAAGGGGAGAAAGCGTATTTATATCATTCACATTTAAATTCCTATTTATATTCCTAAAAGTATTTACATATCCTTTTTCCATAAGCTAAACTCTTTTCCATTTCACTCCTTCTTGTGTATCTTCTAGTATAATACCTTTTTCTTTTAATTCATCTCGAATCTCATCTGCTAATTGGTAGTTTTTTTCTTTTCTTGCCTTAGTCCTTTTTCCAATTAGTTTTAATATTTCTTCTTCAAGTATTTCATCTTTTTTATACAAAATTCCTAGTATTTTAGATAGTTCTATTAAATTATCATAAGTATATTGTATCACAAATTTAGGAGTTTTTTCATTAAAATTGGAATTTGAATATTTTACAATTTCAAACAAACTAGATATAGCATCTGCAGTATTAATATCATCTTCCATGTTTTCAACAAAATCATATTTATATTCATCTATTTTCTTTAATATATCTTTTTCTACTTCAGTCAATTCTCTATCTAAAGCCTTATCAAGCAAATACTCTAAATTTGATTTCCCATTATACAATCTTTCCAACCCATTTCTTAACTGTTCCATTACATCTCTGCTAAAGTTTATAGGACTTCTATAATGGGCAGATAATAGGAAAAACCTTAAAACTTCTAAATCAAATTCTTTTCCAATATCTTTTACTGTAAAAAAATTCCCCAATGATTTAGACATTTTTTGATTGTCTATAGTAAGCATCCCATTGTGCAACCAATAGTTTGCAAAGGGTTTTTCTGTCAATGTTTCAGACTGAGCTATTTCATTTTCATGATGAGGAAATTGTAAATCTTCTCCTCCCGCATGAATATCTATAGTTTCTCCTAAAAGAGTCTTTGCCATAACTGAACACTCTATATGCCAACCAGGTCTTCCTTTTCCCCAAGGGCTATTCCAATAAGGTTCCCCCTCTTTCGCTTTTTTCCATAATGCAAAATCCATAGGATTCTTTTTTTCCTGATTGATATCTACTCTTGCACCAGACTTCAAATCATCTATACTTTTTTTAGATAATTTGCCATAATCTTTTGCCCTATTTACATTAAAATATACATTCCCATCTACATTATAAGCTGCACCTTTATCTATTAAACCTTCTATGAATTCAATCATAGATTGGATAAAATCTGTAGCCTTTGGATGCATTGTCTTTTCTTCATACAAATTTAAGCCTTTTGCATCTTCAATAAATGCTTCTATATATTTATTTGCTGAATATACGATTGAGCCGAATACGGGAGAAGTTACTCCTACAGAGGATGTGATGGATAGTATTATTCCCTCTGATCCTCAAGATTTGTTTAATGTTACCTCAGGATCTGGAAATACTGAATCTCCTGAGAGTGGAGGAGGATCAGGAGGAGGAGGTGGATTTGATTTATCCGATCTCATTGAGTATGGCACTCCCCTAGTCGGTGCAGGATTAAGTCTTTATGATTACTTTAAACGACAAGGAGAAGCAGAGGATCTAGAAGAAGCTAATAGGCGAGCAGCGGAACGGGCCGATCCTTGGGGGGATTATAGACCTGGATATGCTCAAAGATTAAATGAGTTCATGCAAACTTCTCCTAATCTTCCTGATGCACCTAATCGGCAATCTCCTCTGGATTTTGCACAAGACAATCCTTATGTATCCACTAGTGGATTAAATGAGTTTCTACAAAATACGCCTACTCCTATTGAGAGGATGGAAGCTAATCCTTTCGTATCCCAATCAGGACTGTTTGAATTACTAAAAGATCCTAATTCGATTAAGGAATCTCCTGCGTATCAATTTAGATTAAATCAAGGATTAAACGCCTTGGATAGACGATTAGCTTCTGC
>NZ_DATHXO010000387.1:0-2555 GCF_035459645.1 Schnuerera sp. | reverse complement strand
GCATCAAATTGATAGTCTAAAGTATATGCTTTCCCAAACAACTCTCCTTTTTCAGTAACAACATATTTAGGTTTTAAATTATTTAATGCAATAGCAGCAATATCTAATTTACATTTCTCACAGGTACATATATCATATTTATCCTTTAATATCTTATTTATTGTATGAATAACTTCATCTTCCATTAAATTTCGTAACTCCACAATATTCCCTCCCTATAATAATAAAGTTATTGACCTTTTATAACTTGAACCTCAGGTTCAATAAAATTTGGTAGATATATTCCATAATTTTTAATTTCATGTAAATTGTAATTTATGTTAATCCTATCATCTACATTGAAATCTTGACAACAATTATTTAATAAAACGATCCCTTCAATATTTACATCCCTAGAAGAATCAATGTAAATTTCCCCATTATTGACAATTAAAATACCACAAAACTGAAAATCATTATGAATATTTAAATCTCCTTCTATATATAGAATACCTTTCAACGTCACTTTATCTGAATCATTTTCAGACTCGATTATTAGATTAGGAAAAAAATTATCGTTTCTAGATATTATGAATACTTCTTCCTCAACTAAAACCTCTTCCTTTACTGGAAATTCCATATTGTTTCTGTAGTATTCAATATTAGTTCTACTATCTAAATCTTTAATTATTCTTATTTCTTCATAATCCATGGATTCTATCCCAATTATATCACTAGAAGAATCCGGTATTTCGATACTATCTTCTAAAGTCAATATATAATTTTCAAATTTTTTAATCTTATCTGGATGAATAAGTCTTTTTGATAATACTGGAACCTTCATTTCAAATAAATCATTGATTATAGTAGTTCTAACTATAACATTCTTTTTTATACCAGAATAAGTACTATAGGTTTCAAGCTCTAAATACCTTCTATTGTCTTCTATAAAGTTAAGTTTAACAATATTATTGTTATCTTCCTTATATAAATCCTTATTATCTAAAATAATTCTTCTATTGCTTGTACCTCCTATCCTTCCATATCTTATATACTTTTTTATCTTTGGCATTAATTGATCATAATAATATTCATCTTTATTTAACACGATATGTATTTTACTTTCTGCAAGATAATAGGCTTGTATATTATTTTGACTAGAATTTACAATTAAATATTCTAAATTAGAAGTATATATTAAAAACAATGAAGAAATCAATATTATTGACATGGTAAATAAAGCTATAATAGATATAAACCCTTTGTCCTCAACCACAACCTCACCTCGTATATTAATAGATAGTAGGACATCTAACACTTAGCTTTGATTGTAGTTTTATTTCTTTCAAATCTTTTCCTTCTAAAATAAATATTAGCTCAATTAGTTTGGTATTAAAATTTATATTTGTTCCTTCCACCGATTCTATGAATTCAGCTATTTCGTTGTGTCCACTAAATTCACTACCTTTAGGCAGTTTATCATTTACCCTATTTGCAGCAATCCTATAAATCTTATTGTTTTTGAAATAATATGTAATATAATTATATTTAAACGTTTTATTAGAATCGTAATTCATAATTACAAATCCAAAATGATCTTCATATTCTTCATCTAATGAATCAAATTTCTCCGTAGATATTATCTTGTCCGCTGATCTTATTTCCCTTTTAATATATTCCAATGCATATCTTCCATTTAATAATACCTCATCTTCAATATCTCCTAGTTTACAACATCTTACGCTAAAGTTAAGCATGGAAAATATAGCCAAAAATAATATAGAATTAATTGCCAAAGCTAATATAAGTTCAATTAATGTGAAACCTCCTTCTCTCTTCAATTTCATATTTCACCTCTTTTTAGGAATAGGTACGAAAGTTAATAAATCAACAGTCTTTATTCTTTTATTTCCTTGACATGAGGCTACTTCTACTTGTATTTTCCACAAATCTTTGCTGCTATTTTCCTTATATATTATACATTGATAGTCATATTCTTGATTATTATTAAAAGGCAACCTAATTGCTATAGCTTCTGAAACAATAAAAATCTCTATCAATTCTTCTATATTCATGTCAAATATATATTCTTCGTCTGTCCAATTATAATCAAAAGATTTGATTTGTTCTATAGTAGATTCTGCAATTAATAACATATTCATTTTATCTTTAGTCTTCTTTATATTGCCTAAAGCTGTATTTAAAATTGGTAAACAACTTACAGCTATAATCCCTATTAAATATAATCCCATTAAAGACTCTGTAAATAAAAAACCTTTATTATTCATTTTAACCTCCAATTTAGTCAAAATAAATATTTACTTTGCCTGTAGCAGGGGTCACTCTAATCTCAATACTCTTCCCTTTACTATTTTTTAAATTTATAGTCCCAGATTCCCTAGGTGCACCTGTATGATTGAATACTAACTCATTGCTATCAATATTAGTTCCTACAATTTTTATCCCACTAGTAAATTCTTTTTTCTTAATAATTTCAGTTAAGTTATCATATTTAAATATAATATAAGAATTACTATTTATCATAATATCTACTCTATACAATTTTGATTCGACTA
>NZ_DATHXO010000386.1:0-4344 GCF_035459645.1 Schnuerera sp. | reverse complement strand
GGAAAAATTTAAAATAAGGCCTTTGCTAAAGCTTTTATTAAATATAGAAATTCGATATCAATCATTAATTTTCTTTACCATAATCATCTAATATGATAAAATTAGATTGAAACATTTCTTGTCACCTTGAGCCTAACAATATAATCCTACTATCTAAGGATCTAAATCGAGATCCTCTGCTGAAGCTCATAATGACTTAACTCATAATTTATTCAATCTACGAATTAGATATCTATAGTATTGATCTATTATATTTTAATGAGGTGGTTTTTTGAAAAATTTTTTTGATAGAATAGAAATAAATCCAATAATTGCTGCTATCAATGATTTGGCGCAATTAGACAAGGCATTAGAATCCCCTTGTGAGATTATATTTCTACTTACAGGCAATATTTTTAATTTAAAAGAAATAGCCAATAGGGTGAAGGCTAGAGATAAGGGCCTGTACATAGATATAGATTTAATTGATGGTTTTTCTAAGGATACTTGGGGACTGGAGTATATTGTTAAAAATATATACCCTGATGGAATTATCACTGCTAAAGAAAATTTAGTTAGGCTTAGTAAAGATTTAGGTGCTTTTACTATTTTAAGACTGTTTATTATTGACTCGGTAGCTTTAAAAAAGGGTATCCATTCCGCAAAATCCACTAGACCTCATGCTATTGAAATCTTACCAGGTATTATGCCAAAGATTACTAAAATGATTCATATGGAAACGGACACCCCTATTATTGCAAGTGGATTAATCATGGACAAAGAAGATGTTATGATGAGTCTAAACTCTAATGCTTTAGCAGTATCCTCCAATAATAAAAATGTATGGCATATTTAATAAAACTTTTTTATTCAGCTGGGAATTATTCTTCCCAGTGAAAAGCTTTTGTTACTGCTTTTTTCCATCCTCTATATAATTTCTCTTTTTCTTCTTCTTCCATTTTGCTATTAAATACTTTATCTTCATTCCATTTTTTAGATATCTCTTCCTTACATGACCAAAAGCCTACTGCTAGCCCTGCTAAATAAGCTGCTCCTAAGGCAGTCGTTTCTGTAACTTTTGGCCTATGTACTGGAACCCCTAATATATCCGATTGAAACTGCATCAAAAAATTATTTTCTACTGCTCCACCATCTACTCTCAATTCTTTAAGAGCTAAGTTTGAATCCTCTTCCATAGCTTCTAATACATCCCTAGTTTGATATGCAATTGATTCTAGTGCTGCCCTAATAATATGGTTTTTATTTGCTCCCCTTGTTAATCCTACCATAGTTCCCCTAGCATACATATCCCAGTAAGGTGCACCTAATCCTACAAAGGCTGGCACTAGGTATACTCCGTTATTATTCTTTACCTTTTCTGCAAAATATTCACTATCTTTAGCATCATGGATGATCTTTAGTTCATCACGTAGCCACTGGATCACTGCTCCTGCTACAAATATACTACCTTCTAAGGCATATTCAATCTTATTATCTACTCCCCAAGCTATAGTTGTAATAAGGCCTTTTTTAGATTTTACAATTTCTTCTCCTGTATTCATTAACATAAAACAACCAGTTCCATAGGTGTTTTTAGCCATTCCTGGTTGGAAGCAAGTTTGTCCAAACAAAGCTGCTTGCTGATCTCCAGCTATACCTGCAATTGGAATCTTTGCTCCTCCAAAGGTAAGAGGATCGGTTCTCCCATATACTTGACTAGATGGTTTTACTTTGGGTAGCATTGATTTAGGGATGTCTAATTCATCTAATAATCTATCTTCCCACTTTAATTTTTTTATATTGTATATCATAGTACGAGAAGCGTTTGAATAATCGGTTACATGTACTTTGCCCCTTGTCAAATTCCAAATCAACCAAGTATCAATATTTCCAAACAACAATTCTCCTCTATTGGCTTTTTCTCTAGCTCCTTCTACATTGTCTAGTATCCATTTAATTTTAGTTCCGGAAAAATAAGCATCTATTACGAGACCTGTAGTTTCTTTTATGTAATCTTCTAAACCTTTGTCTTTTAATTGATCACATATATCAGCAGTTCTCCTGCATTGCCAAACAATAGCATTATATATGGGTTTCCCTGTGTTCTTATCCCAAATAACTGTAGTCTCTCTTTGATTTGTTATTCCTATAGCAGCTATTTCATCAGGTCTTATCCCTGCAGTTTCTAGTACTTCCCTTGCAACTCCAGATTGGGTTCCCCATATTTCCATCGGATCCTGCTCTACCCATCCTGGCTTTGGATAATATTGAACAAATTCTTTTTGTGCTATATTTACAATTTTACCTTCATAATTGAAAATTATAGCTCTTGAACTGGTAGTACCTTGATCAAAAGCCATAATATATTTTTTGTTCAAAATTCCTTCCCTCCTCTCCATTATATTATAGCCTGTCTTTTGAGTTTTCGAAAGGATTAAAAAAAGTGAGTTGGAAAATTCCAACTCACTTTTTTATCTACTTAGTTTCACTAACTTTTTCAGAATCGTCTTTGAAAAGAATCTTATATCCTTCAACTGCTAACACTATAGCAAGTATAAACAATAATATTGGAAATACCACAAGTATATAATTATTGTTAGCAAAGTTACTCATTGTCAGCAATACTAAAGCAGTAAGAGTTACTATAAGCATAAATACCATTGGTATAGTAATCATATTGAAACTTCTTTTTTGTTTCTTTAACCATAGAGCTATAGCCATCAATGCTAATGCAGCTAATAATTGGTTTGCAGAACCAAATATTGGCCAAATCTTTGCAAATCCTCCAGCTGCAAGTACAGAGCCTATGACTACAGTAATACCTGTTGCTACGTACATATTAGTCAATGGTGATTGAGTTTCCTTCTCTGAGTCTTCAAAATATTCTTGGAATATAAATCTACCAAGTCTTGTAGCAGTATCTAAACTAGTTAAAGCAAAAGCTGATACTGCTAATGCTACAAATGTTTTCCCTACTTCAAATGGGATACCAAACTTAGACATAAATACACCTATTCCATTGGAGAATACATTTACAGGACCACCTTCTAATAAATTAGATAATTCTCCTTTAGTTATATAAGCTGCTGTAATTAATGCTACAACTGCCAGCGCTCCTTCTATAAGCATTCCACCATATCCTATGCCCTTTGCATCCTTTTCGTTATCTATCTGTTTAGAAGTAGTTCCAGAACCTACTAAAGAGTGGAATCCAGAAATAGCTCCACAGGCTACTGTAACAAATAACATCGGAAATAGATATTTATAATCTCCTACTTTAAAAGCTGTTACAGCTTCTAATTTGATTTCTGGTCTGTAAATTAATATTCCTAGCAAAGCTCCTGCCATCATAGCATATAATAAGAATGAATTTAAGTAATCCCTAGGTTGTAATAATATCCAGACTGGAGCTGTAGAGGCAATGAAAATATAAATAGCTAATATCACTATCCATGTATTTACACTTAGTTGAATAGGAAATACAGTACCTAACCACACACATACAAATAAAAGAATTACACCGACTACTGTACCTACTTTTAAAGATACTCCTCGTCTATATACTGCAAATCCAAAAACAATAGCTAATATTATAAATAGTAATGAAGACGTAGCTGCTTGTGGTGTTGTTGCAAAAGTAGAAGCAACTATATTTGCGAAGGCTGCAACTACCAATAGTAAAGTTAACCATGCAAATATTGAAAATAGTTGTTTACCTCTTTTACCCATAGTATCATTAATTACTTCTCCTATGGATTTACCTTTGTGGCGTATAGAGACAAATAACGAACCAAAGTCATGGACTCCTCCAAAGAAAATACTACCTATTACTATCCACAATAAAACTGGTAACCAGCCAAATACGGCTGCTTGAATAGGTCCATTAATTGGTCCTGCTCCAGCTATAGAAGAAAAATGATGTCCTAATAATACAGCAGGTCTTGCAGGCACATAGTCTACACCATCGTTTATTTCATGAGCAGGAGTTTTTCTTGATGGATCTACTCCCCATTTTTTGGCTAGCCATGAGCCATAAGTAGCATAAGCAATAATGAAAATAATAATACTACTTATCATTAACCATAATGAATTCATAATTATTCCCCTTTCCTTTAAAGTATTAAAGTATTAAGATTAAATACTATAAACCTTCCTAACCTCCTTCCCCTTTTTGTTTGTTACTATATATTTGTCATTCATAGCAACCAAGATTAATCGTATGTCTGCCCTCAGGATTCTGCGTCCGCCCGCACCGCTTGCCAAAGGACTGTCGCCGCAGCGCTCACTGCGAAGTGCCTGTAGCTGCTTCAATCTCTCGAGGTTGAGCGCCCTGGGTTACCCAGATCTCACGTTGGCATTACCAGC
>NZ_DATHXO010000385.1:0-1729 GCF_035459645.1 Schnuerera sp. | reverse complement strand
ATAGAAAAAGAGCTCCAAATTTGTTAAAATGTAGTTGCAAACACTACCACTAAAACAAAGGAGGAACTCTATATGTCTAGTTTAAATGTTTTTCAATCAAATTTCAACAATAAAATTAAAATAAATTTTGATGGTGGTGATTTATCTTCTGATTCAGGGCTTTTTCTAATCAACGAATTTGCTCATAAAATAGAATTTGAGAGACTAATCAAGTCTACTTTTAAAACTAATGATGATGCAGATAGATTTCATACAGATGACAAAAATCTTATTCAAAAGGTTTTCCAAATAATCTCCGGATACTTTACTGATGATGATTCAGATGAATTAACAAATGAACCAGTATTAAATGCAATTCTTAGTAAAGAAGGTCTTGCTTCACAGCCAACAATGTCACGATTCTTTAATAGAATGGATAAAGATACTATGGCTCAGTTTGAAGCTATTCATACTGCTTTACGAAAGAGGATATATTCAATAAATAATCCTGAAATGGTACTTCTTGACCTTGATTCTACTTTACTTGCTACTTATGGCAAACAAGAAGGTGAAGGTTTTAATTTTCACTATTCATCACACGGATATCATCCACTTGTTTGCTACGATGGCCTTAATGGAGACCTATTAAAAATCCAGTTAAGAGATGGCACAGCCTATTCGTCAACAGGTGTTGTAGATTTTCTAGATCCTTTACTTGAAGAATATCAGAATAATTATGAAGGTACAAAACTTTATTTGCGTGGTGACAGTGGTTTTGCAACACCAGGATTATTTGAACAAGCTGAGCACAACAGTTGCTCCTATGCAATTAGATTAAAAGCTAATCCTAATCTTTATAGAGAAGCTGAATATATTTCAAATGACTTAGATTACGCAACTAAAGATAATAAGATAGACTATGCTGTATGCTATGGTGAATTTATGTATAAGGCTGCAAGTTGGAAATACCCAAGACGCGTAGCCTGTAAAGTAGAAAAACCTTACAATCAATTCACTTATACTTACACATTTATAGTAACAAATATGGATTTAGAACCTTATCAGTTAATCCAGTTTTACTGTAACAGAGGTAAAATGGAAAACTTTATCAAAGAATCAAAATCAGGTTTTAACTTTGAGTCTATGAGCAGTAATTCAAAGATAGTTAATGAAAACCGATTACAGCTATGCATGCTAGCTTACAACTTATTCAATTACTTCAAGCGACTTGTACTACCTGTAAAAATGCAAAAGATGCAAATTGATACCATTAGGTTAAAACTAATAAAGATTGCCTCAAAGGTAATTCGCTCAGCAAGATACCTAGTATTCAAGCTTTGTAGTTCTTGTCCTTATCAAAAAGAATTCTTCGAAACACTTGATAACATAAGACATCTAAAGCCAAAGCTTGAGTAGTAACATAAAATGCACCTTGATAACCTAAAATTAAAATCCCTGCAAATATGGGTTTATTTAGTGTACTCTTTTTTAGGGATAAAATATTAAATTTTAGGTTGATTTGATTTATTTTATAAAAATACAGGTTTTCATTAAGAACTATTCAATAAAAAATTCTTGTGAATAATTCAGGCTAGTTTATATATAAATGTAGAAAACGTCTTAGAAGAATATGACCATATTTATTCTGAATTTAAAACACAATAAATATTAAGGCTCAAATATAAAAGATCTTATAGTATCCAAAACTAAATGGCTACTATAAGATCTTTATTTGTTTTATAAATACATT
>NZ_DATHXO010000384.1:0-8545 GCF_035459645.1 Schnuerera sp. | reverse complement strand
AGAATGGGCAGCTGAGATAACGGAAGTACCGGCAGAAGATATTCGACGTATTGCAATAGAATTTGGAACTACTAAACCAGCCCATATTTTTACACATAAACGAGATGCAGCAGGGCCAAATTATGCTAATAGTACTCGATTAGCTCAAGCTATAGTTATTCTAAACGCATTAGTGGGGACAATAGATAGAAAGGGAGGATTACTTTTAAAGAGAGGTTTTCCATCTGCTGATTTTGATAAAGTATTTCCAAGGCCAGATTTTCCTGAGAAACGAAAAGAAAGAATTGATGCATGGGAACAACGAGAAATTATGAATAGATTTACTAATGGAGATTTTTCGACAGTAGCCGATGGTATATTAAATGAAAAACCATATCCAACAAAAGCTGCATTAGTACGTAAGTATAATTTATTAGCTTTTCCTGATGCGAAAAAAATGGAACAAGCATTAAAAAAGTTGGACTTTATTGCTGTATGTGAAATTTATCCTTCAGAAATGGCTATGATGGCTGACGTGGTATTTCCAGAGCCACATTGGTTAGAGACATCTGGTGTAAAAGGAAGGGATTATTTTTCACGTTACCCACAATTAGCCGTTAGAACACCAGCAGTAGAATTGCCATATGATACTAAAAGTTTTGGAAAAATAGTTTTAGGATTAGCTGAAGCTATGAATTTAGGTCATTATTTTGAAGAGGCGTCAGGTACCAAATGGAACAATGCCATTCTTGAAGCTGCAGGTTCATCTTGGGATGAGATGAAAGATCATCCTACAGGACTTTGGGGACAAGAACAGCTTTTTGAAGAAAAGAAAAGCTTTAATACACCTACTAAAAAGATCGAATTGTATTCTACAGTTATGGAGGAAAATGGTTATGATCCTTTACCTTATTGGCAACCACGTCGTGAGGGACCAAATGAGGAATATCCGTTTAACTTTTTGATAAATAGACCTCCTATGCATAGAATGACAGAATCTCAAAATAATAGTTTGGTTCTAGAACTTTATAGTGAAAATCACGCCATACTCAACGATGAAAAAGCTGCTGAAATGGGAATAAAAGATGGAGATGAAGTATGTATAGAGTCTAGAGTTGGAAAAATTATATTAAAAGCTAAGCTCACTACTGGAATTAGAAAAGACTGTGTTTCAGTGTTTCATGGATTTGGGCATTGGAGTAAAGGCCTTACTAAAGCTAAAGGTAGAGGAGCAAATGATGGAGATTTAATACCATCAATGACCCATGAGGAAAAGAAATCTCTACATGATCCTGGTGCAGGTGCATGTATGCTCGACTTCCCAGTTAAAATTTATAAAATTTAAGGCACAATAAAAGGAGGAAGATAAGAGATGATTAATACAAATGAGTTGACTATGTTGGTAGATTATTCTCTGTGTATTGGATGCGAAGCATGTACTGCTGTGTGTAAACAAATATATAATGTAAGCCCGAATATTTATCGTACTAAAATCAATGAAAGAAGTACTGGAAAATACTATTCTGGAATTTCAGATGGGAAAATGAGAAAGGTATTTTTAAAAAATGCTTGTCTTCACTGTAAGGAAGCTTCATGTGTGATGGCCTGTCCTACAGGAGCATGTCATAAAAATGAAGACGGACTAGTTGTTATAGATGAACGTTTATGCATTAGTTGTAACTATTGTGCTAAGAACTGTCCATATAATGCTATTAGTTATGATAAAGAGAACGGAAAAGTAGAAAAATGCACCTTATGTGCCGAGCGAATTGGTGAAGGATTAGAACCTTTGTGTAGTACAGTTTGTCCAACAAAAGCTATTCGTTTTGGAACTAGAAATGAAATACTTGATCATGCCAGAAATCGTGTCAAGGATTTAAAAAAACAAGGATATGTAAATGCTAATTTATATGGAGATTGTCAGCTAGGTGGACAAAAAGTAATTACTATATTGGATGAAGAACCTAAAGCTTATGGATTGCCAGCAGATCCTCAAATTCCAATTATGCTTCGGGTTTGGAATGCTGCACCTATGCGTCCTATTGCATTATTAACTGCAGGTGTAATTATTGGATTTAATTTTCTACATTCTCGTAAGTATGGGAAAAAAACAGAAGAAGTACGGAAAAAACATGATAAGGCGCCATATTGTCATGTACCTCCTGGACAAGACGAAGATGACGACTTAGAAGCTATGGATAAAAAGGATAAATAAAAAGAGGTGAGATAAATGGATGTTAAATCTTTTAAAGGTGGAGCCCATGTTCCACATTATAAAAGTTTTACAGATAATATAGAAATAGAAAAAATGCCAATACCAGATCGTGTAATTATTCCTATGCATCAATGTCTTGGTGCTCCTTGTGAACCTTTAATAAAAGTTAATGATCGGGTTAAAGTAGGACAAAAGATTGGTGATTCTTCTGAATTTATTAGTTCACCAGTTCACTCAAGTGTAAACGGTGTAGTTGAAAAAATTGAAACACTATCTTATTGTAGCGGTGAAGATGCAAAAAGCGTTATAATTCGTGTTGAAGGAGAAGAACAAGATTTTAAACCAACATTTAAAAGAGATCCTAAATCCATGTCAAAAGAAGAAATAATAAATGCTATTCATGAAGCAGGAATTGTTGGTATGGGCGGTGCATCTTTTCCAACTCATGTTAACGTTAATACAAGGCAACCGGTAGAATATCTTATATTGAATGGTGCGGAATGTGAACCTTTTTTAACATGTGATCATCGAATTATGGTTGAGCGAGCCGATGAGCTTGTAGCAGGGGCAGAAATTTTAAGTTCTGTTATTGGTGCAAGAAAATGTCTTATAGGCATTGAAGTTAATAAGCCTGATGCTATAGAAGTATTAAAAGAAAAAACTAAAGATAAGGATCTTTTTGAGATTGTTCCATTGGCAGTAAAATATCCCCAAGGATTTAAATCTATTTTGATTAAGTCAACTACAGGAAAAGATGTAAAAAGAGGTGCTAGATCAGCGGAAATTGGTTGTATAGTACGTAATGTTGGGACAACCGTTGCTGTTTATGAAGCAGTTGTTTATGGGAAACCATTAATTGAACGTATAGTTACTGTTAGTGGTCCTAATGTACCAAATCCAGGTAATTTTATGATAAGGATGGGAACTTCAGTAGGACATGTATTGGAACATTGTGGTGTTACTGATTATAATAATTCTACCGTAATTTTGGGTGGACCTATGACTGGAAGAGCTCAAGATTCTATGAAGGCTCCTGTAGTAAAAAATAGTACTGGCGTACTTCTTCTCCCAACGGAGATAGTTAGAGCCTCTGAACCTTATGAGAATTGTGTTAGATGTGGTAAATGTGTGGAGCGGTGCCCTATGAGACTATATCCTAATCAGCTAAGTATTTTTGCAGAAACTGAAAACTATGAAGAATTGGAGGCATGGAATGTGATGGATTGTATGGAATGTGGTATTTGTGTTTATAGTTGTCCTTCAAATCGTCCAATTCTTGAATTTATAAGGCATGTAAAACCTACAGTAAAGAAAATGGAACTAATTCGTAGGAAAAAGTAGATTAAATTAACTGATTTCATTAGGATAGAATTGATTAATTTAAAGGAGGAGATCATTAATGGCTAAAAAGGGAAAATTGCCAGTATCATCAGCACCCTTTTTAAAAGAAGAAGTATTTATAGGTACTGCTATGAGGGATGTTATAATTGGGCTTATACCAATATCTCTTGTGTCTATTTATTTTTATAGAGGATATGCTATTATGTTAATGGCAATATGTATGGTTACTGCAGCATTAACAGAAGTAGTTTTTCGGAAAATTTTAGGGAAAGAAGTTAGGCTTAAAGATTGCAGTGCTATTTTAACTGGTTTATTTGTTGCTTTGCTTTATCAGCCAACAGTATCGCCTATAACTGCTATTTTTGCTACTATATTAGCTGTAGGAGTAGCAAAGGAATTAGTAGGTGGGTTAGGAATGAACCGTTTTAATCCTGCATTATTTGGAAGGGTATCTATGATTTTATTAGCTCCATTATTTGCAGGTATAGCTATCGGAAGCCCTAATTTAGGAACGATTGATGCAATAACTAAAGCAAGCCCTTTAGCATTGTTGGGAGGTGGCATGGAGATGCCTAATTATCTTCAAATGTTTGTTGCCTTTCCAGGAGGAGCTCTTTCAGAATCATCGCCTTTAGCTTTATTAATAGGTGGAGTTTATCTTTATAAAAAGGGACATATTAACTGGAGAGTTCCAGCTTCAATTTTTGGAACAGTATTCATAATGGCCTTTTTATTAGGACAAGATCCTATTTATCATCTATTATCAGGTGGCTTGATGATTGGTGCAATATTTATGGCAACAGATTGGGTTACGGCTCCAATTACTACCAGTGGGAAATTAATATTTGGAGTTTCTATTGGATTTTTAGTTATGATAATTAGAGTTTTTCTACCACCAACAGAGGGAGTTGCCTTTTCAATTCTTATAATGAATGCATTTGTCCCAGTAATAGATAAAGCAACACGTCATCTAGCTTTTCTTGAGCCAAAACAAATATAATATTGTCTTAGAGATATAAATAATTAGTAGAAAAATTTAAAAATTAAAGGCTGTGTAATGAAATTGTTTCAAGGCACAGCCTTGTTTTATTTATAGAACTATTTCGATGAGTTACACTCTACTACTATGCACATAATAATCTCAGCAGAATAAATTATAATAGATAATCTTTTTTAGGAGGTTGTAATATGATAAAGGTAAGAAGAATGTTTCCAGGAGGAAATACATCTCAAGGGTTTTATTCTTTTCATGATAACATAATTGGTTCAAATAAGAATATGCTTTATATATTAAAAGGAATGCCTGGAGGAGGAAAGTCTTCATTAATGAAATATATTGCTGAGAAGGTTTTAAAGGAAGGATATAATGTTGAGTATCATCATTGTCCATCAGATCCAGAGTCAATAGATGGAATAGTTATTGAAGAATTGAACATTGGAATAGTTGACGGAACTGCTCCTCATATAATAGATCCGGTCTATCCTGGATTGGTTGATAGATTAATAGACTTAGGTCAGTTTATAGACGTGAGAAAACTATCAGATTCTAAAAACCAAATAATAAATGCTAAATTAAACAATAAAAAAGCTTATGGAAAAGCATTTGCATACTTTAAGGCAGCCAAAATTGTCCATGAAATAATAGAAGAAGGTAATAAAACAGGTGTAGATTTTAATAGGGTAAATATGGAAACGAAATTGCTAATAGACGAAATAATTGATAAAAAACCAAATGATATAAAAGTAAGCTTTAAAGAAAGGCATTTATTCTCCAATGCAAATACACCACAAGGCTTTGTAGACTATACAGAGTTTATTTTGGAGGGAATCCAAACTATCTATTATTTACAAGGAGAAATAGGCACTGGGAAGTCCACATTGTTAAATAGACTAATAGAAGAATGTAAAATTAGAGGTTATCATATAGAAATATATCATAACTCTACTATACCTGAAAAAATAGAATCTTTGATAATCATAGATTTAAATATATGTATTACTTCTAATAAATATGGAATAAAATATGCAGATAAAAAAATAGACTTAAACAAATATTTTGATGATAGAATAAAAAATAGTGAAGACTATAATACTTATAAATTACTGATAAAAAAAGCTACAGATAGCCTAGCTAATGCTAGTGAAAATCATCAAATATTGGAGAAGGTATATAAACCTGCAGTAAATTATAGTGGAGTAAATAGGATTAGAGAAGAATTGTTAAATGAAATACTAGCATATGGAGATTAAAATTATTTTGTTTATAAAGAAGGATCTAAAAATTAGGAGATCCTTCTTTGAATATTTTCTATTACCTTATCATAAAAAGCCTTTAATATTTCATCTAGCATATCCTTTGGACAACCACCTTGTACGGTTTGAGGATTGCCTCCTCCTTTGATTTTTATGTCCTGGGAAATTTCTTCTAATATTTTTTTCATATTTATCTCTAAATTGTGGCTTCTACTTAAAACAAACCTTCCATTATCTTTATCCTTAACACCAAAAAGGGCTATAGTATTTTCAAATATAATTATATAGGGAAGCATATTCTGAATTTCTTTAAAATCCATATTCATGGATTTATTAAAAACAAAATTAATACCTTTTATTTTATCTGATTCTCTTATTAAATCTGAAGCCATATATTTATATAGTTTCTCTTTTAAAAGCCTATTTTCTTTTTCTAAGTTTTCTTTTGTATTGTATAATTGCTCCACTTTCATATGAACATCTTTGTCTTTGGAAGATAATAGTTTGCTAATATTTTTAATGGATTTATTTTTCCAAGTATAATCTTTTAAAGCTCTGTTACCACAGACGAATTCTACTCGAATATTGCCTTTATAAGATTCTACTTTTCTGATTTTGATAATACCGATTTCTCCTGTACTTCTTAAATGGGTACCACAACAGGGAGAAAAATCTATTCCATCTATTTCTACAATACGAATATTAGAATTAACTATTGGATCTTTTCGAACAGGCAATTTGTCCATATCCTCTTTTTCTACAATATATGATTTGATTAAAAAATTGGAAAAGATTATTTTGTTTGTAAATTCTTCTATTTTTCTAATGTCTTCTTCATTTATACTAGGAATGTCAATATCAATATAAACATATTCTTTACCAATATAAAAGCCAATAGTTTCACCATTAAACAATTTATAAAAAACTGAAGATAAAAGATGTTGTCCAGAATGTTGTTGCATGTAATCAAACCTATTGTTCCAATCTATGGATAATAGCACTCTATCGCTATGAATATTGTCTTTGACTACATGAACAATATCTACACCTTCTTCATATGTATCTAACACCTCTACTCCGTTAATAGTTCCTTTGTCTCCAGGTTGGCCACCGGCTAGATTTGGATAAAAAATTGTTTTGTTAGTTTTAATATAATATTTATTGTTCATATAATTTTTTTCTGTAATTCTAGCTTCCAATTGACGTAAATAAGGATTTTCTAAATAAATTTTTTTTGTCATCTTTGCACCACCTATTTCCTATAAGTATTATAACTATTCTATCATTTTTTCAGGGAAACTAACAACATTAATTACAATTACTATGCTATAATTTAATTTAGAGCTATAGGAATCCAATTTGAAAATTTAATGAAAATATAAAGGAATGATAATATGAGAAGACCTTTTGTGTTTTTCACCATTCCTATATTATTGGGGATTATATTTTATTATTATATTAGCACAAAAATCTATTTAATATTATTTTTATTAATAATAACCTTAATAATTAATTTAATTGGATTAAAACTAAACTATTCAATGACAGTATTTATTTTAATATCTCTGTTTTTACTAGGTATATTAATTACTGGTATTAAAGCAGAAGGCAGTAAACTAATAAAATATATAGATAGTCC
The DNA here is from genome assembly GCF_035459645.1 of Schnuerera sp. Lineage (NCBI taxonomy): Bacteria > Bacillati > Bacillota > Tissierellia > Tissierellales > Tepidimicrobiaceae > Schnuerera > Schnuerera sp. Next base: position 1,118 of record NZ_DATHXO010000384.1, on the reverse strand, counting down.
TATTGAAATTAAAGGAACTATAAAAGAAGTAAAATCTGTTTCAGAAGGAGAAAGTAGATATGTAGTTGATGTACACAATATTAATCTAGAAGCAACAGATATTCAGATTTCAGAAAAAATATTATTAAAGGTTATAGGAGAAATAAAATTAGAACTGGGTGATGTAATAGATGTCAGAGGGATTTTGAAAGAACCTTTACCTAATACTAATCCTAAATTATTTAATTACAAATTAAACCTATTAGCTGAAAATATATATACCACAATGACTATTAAAGATTATTCCATAATGAATGTTGAAAAGGGAAAGTTGAACTTTTTACTTAGACTGAAAATGGGATTTGTTAATAGGGTAGAAGAAGGCTTAGACTTTTACTTAAGCGAAGGAAATAGTTCTTTGATGAAATCCATCCTATTAGGGAATTATTCATATCTAGATATGGAATATATTCAACAATTTAGAGATTTAGGTTTAGCACATATATTAGCAGTATCAGGACTACATATTGGGATAATAGCAGGTTTATTTATAATGTTGTTTGCATTCTTGGGAGTGGATAGAAGAATAAATATAAGTTTAACTATTACAATTATTTGGGTCTATGGATATATAATTGGCAGTCCTCCTTCTGTTCTTAGGGCGAATATAATGTTTACTATATTGTTATTGTCTCAAATATTTGCAGAACCCTATGATTCAATAAATACCTTGTTTTTTGCATTGCTAATATTGATTATATTAAATCCTTTTTGGATTTTTAATATTGGTTTTCAATTATCTTTTATTGCTACATTTTTTATTCTTTATTTGACAAAAAAATTCAAACCAATATTTTCGTCAATTGAGGGTATTATTATTAAATCCTTAGTAGGAATAGTATCGGTGCAAATAGGGTTGTTTCCAATTTTAGCCTATTATTTTAATAAAATTCCTATTATTAGCTTTGTACCTAATCTTTTATTGGTGCCTATATTTACTATTTGTATAGTACTTAGCATTTTTTTGATATTTTTATCAATCTTTACCAACAATATTTCATATTCAATTGGATTTATAATAGATACTTTATTAAATTTCCAATGTAAAGTTATTGAAATAATAAACTATTTTCCTATTT
>NZ_DATHXO010000383.1:0-1694 GCF_035459645.1 Schnuerera sp. | reverse complement strand
GCTGCCAGCTTCATGGGAATCAATGCTATGCTGCCTGCTGATGAAGATGCGATTTTATTAGATCTGGGAGGAACAACTACGGATATATTCTTCCTTGCTGATGGTGTACCTTTATTTGAACCTTTAGGAATTAAAATAGATAAATATAATACTTTGATAAGAGCTATTTATAGCGTTTCTATAGGTTTAGGTGGGGATAGTAGTATTAGCATTGAAAATGGTAATATTAAAATAGGTCCAAGAAGGGAAGGAGTTCCTTATGCCTTTAGAGGACCTAAACCTACCCCTACAGATGCTATGATAACTTTAGAATTTATAAAGGAAGATGAAAAAATAAAAGCACGCGCTAAAAAAGCTATGAAAATACTGGGGAAAGAATTAAATCTATCAGCAGAGAATATGGCTAAGTTAATTCTTGAAACTATGGGAGATATTATTAAGGATAAAGTAGACGCTCTTTTAAATGAAATAAATAGTCAACCTGTTTACACAGTTAAAGAGTTGTTATATGGAAAGAAAGTAGAACCAAAACTTATAAATATAATTGGTGGCCCTGCTAATGTGTTAGCACCAATACTTGAAAATAAATTTAATCTACCCTGCCATTTTCCAAAAGATTACCATGTGGCAAATGCAATAGGAGCAGCTCTAGCAAAACCTACTACAGAAATTAATATGTTAGCAAATACATCTCAAGGAATACTTTCAGTACCTGAATTAGAACTGTATGAAAAAGTGAGCAGAAATTATACTGTTGATAAGGCCAGAAAAAGAGCTCTAGAATTAGTAAAAGAATCTGCTTTATCTTTAGGAGCTACTAGAGATAAAATAGAGGCTGAAATCGTAGAAGAAAGTAGTTTTAATATGGTAAAAGGTTTCTACACTACTGGGAAAAACATCCGGATTAAGGCACAAGTAAAACCAGGGCTTTTTCATGAGTTGAGGAGTGATATGAATGATTAAGGCTAAGAATAGACTAGGGCTTATATTCTTCCCTGCTTTCGATTGGGCTATTAGTCCTACCCATCCAGAAAGGGAAGAAAGGCTTTTATATACACAAGACCAAATTTTTGAAGAGGGAATAGAAGATATTAAAGGAATTAAATTTTATAACCCTATTCTCGCTGAGGAAAAAGATATAGAAAGAGTACATTTTGCAATACCAGATGTAAAATCTAGAATAACCCAGTCTCATCTAATATCCGTTGGTGGTGCAATTAAGGCATTTCAAGGAGTAATGGATAAAGAAGTAGACAAATCCTTTGCATTGGTGCGTCCACCTGGACATCATGCTCATAGGGTAGTTTATGGTGATCGAGGCTTTTGTGTAGTCAATGTGGAAGCGGTAATGTTAGAGAGAATAAGACAGGAATACGGAGATTTACGAGTAGCCATTGTAGACACGGATTGTCATCATGGAGATGGTACTCAAGATATCTATTGGAATGACAAGAATACTTTATTTATCTCTTTCCATCAAGATGGTAGAACTCTTTATCCTGGTACTGGATTTATTGAAGAATTTGGAGGTCCTTCTGCCTATGGTTATAATGTAAATATCCCCTTGCCTCCAGGAACGGGAGAAGAAGGTTTTTTATATGTGTTGGAGAATGTAGTAATGCCTATTTTAAATGAATATAAACCGGATATAATAATTAACTCAGCTGGTCAAGATAATCATTATACAGATCCTA
>NZ_DATHXO010000382.1:0-2352 GCF_035459645.1 Schnuerera sp. | reverse complement strand
GTAGTTACATTACTAATAATTACTTTGATATCACTTACATTGACTCCCGTACAGTTTTCAACATGATCTTTGACTTTAGTCTGAAGTTCTTCAGTAGTTTCTGGAATATTGATTTCAGGATAAACTTCACCTTTTAAATTTATAAATATTTGTCCTTCCACTATATCTACTTTAGTTATAATGTTTTTTATTCCAGTGAACTTATTAGATACATTTTCTACTAAACCTATTATAGTTTGTGATGAAATGTTTATTTCTCCATAATCTGTTCTCTGAACCAGATATGTAGTTTTTAATTTTTCATTATCTGTCTTTAACCCTAATATCAATAATCTAATACTTAAGCATAAAACAGCAAGTCCTATACCCGTATATAAGTAATTAGTTTTTACCCCTTCTAAAAATAGTATAATATTATCTGTAGCTAAAAATTGTATCTGTTCAAAAGGAAAAAGTACCATAATTATTGAAAAGATTATCAGGCAAATAGATAAAATAGTTAATATAATTCTATCAATTATACTCATAATTGATTCTAACCTCCTAAAATATATTTAAAATTACCCTCTGGTTTCCAGAGGGTAAATATACTATTTTACTCTTGGCTCATTTTCAACTACGGGTTCTTCTTTTGGTATGTTGACACCTTGTACATTGATATTAACCTCTACAACATTTAAACCAGTCATTGTTTCAACTGTTTCTTTTACATTTTGTTGTACTTTTGCTGCAACTTCAGATATTTTAGAGCCATAATTTACTATTAGGAATATATCAATCGCTGCTTCTTTTTCTCCAACCTCTACTTTCACACCCTTTGATAAACTTTTCATTCCCAGCATTTCAGTAATGTCACCGGTAATACCTCCACTCATGCTAGTAACACCATCTACCTCAGTAGCAGCTAAACCTGCTATAATAGCCACAACATCATTAGCAATTTTTACTGTACCATATTTGACTTTTTCATCGCTTGAAAACTCCGTCACTTTAGACACCTCCCATTTCTGAAAGTCCTTAGGGTTATTATATCAGAGGGTTAAGTTTTTTACAATCGATTCTAATTCTTTTTCATGATTTTTATATTTGACGTATCTAAGTTGGTTTCACCTATAACTACGTCCAAAATCTTTACTACATCCTGCTCAGTAAGTTCATCAATTGATACAATTACTTTTGCATTTTCATCTGTCAAAAATATCAATACCTCTTCAAATCCTTTTGCTTTTATAAGACCTTCAATAACTAATTCTTTTTCTGATAATTCTCCTATTTTCATGATCTTTTTTTGGGCTTCTGTTCTTATTTCATCATTAGTATTGTCATTATTAACAATTTCATTCAATCTATCTATTAATCCTGCCCTTAGTTTGTCCCTAGATAATCTTTGCTCTATAAAATAATTTTTTGATATTAAACTATCTTCTCTATTGATGGTTTCTTCAATATATTCTTCAGTGTCTTTAGCTATCTTGTCTATATCTTCATGATCTCTTGTATCAAGTATTTCTATTTCATCATTTTTATCTCCTTCAGATATTGCTGGAACCAAATCATTGTCTTCCAAATAATTTTCCTTAGCCAATTCCATCTCTTCATGTTTTTGATAATCATTTGAAACTTTCGACAAAGCTTGCTTGGTCAAATTATGATTTAAATAACCTGTAAATATTAACAATGCTATTAAAACTAAAATTATTACTGGTTTTTTCATAGAAAACATTATCCATCCTCCTTATTTGCTGGCATATACCTCAACTTTATTCCCAGGCACACCCAGCACTGTTTTAACAGCCTCATAAAGTCTTTCCTTCACTTCCAAATCATCAGCCCCTTCAGCTATTACTATTACGCCTTTAACAGTAGGTTTAATTTCTTTTAATACTATTAAAGACCCTTCAGTGCCTGTAACAACCTGAATAGTCATATCTTCTCTAACAATTTCTCTAGTACCTCCTTGTGAATCTAATTCGTTAGTTGTTTCATTATTTTTTGTAGTGTTAAAAGCTGGAATCTTTTCTACAGTATCCTCCAATGTTATCATTGCACTTACTGCCCCTACTCCTTTTAACTGACTTAAAATGTCTTCAAGTTTATTTTCTAAAATTGAACCATAATCAATTTCAAAATTAGAGCTGTTATTAATTTCTTTTTCTAATTCCAAACTAGAACTGCCTCCCTTTTTTTCTTGAATAAAAATATCAGCTATTATAATAAGTATGATTCCAATAATAAGTATTATGAATAAATTCTTAATTAATTCCTTATTATTAATTTGCTCTAAATATTTTTTTATTTTAATGATTATTTTATCCATCCTACTCACCTTCCTTCAAGGTACTTAAGAATATT
>NZ_DATHXO010000381.1:0-25556 GCF_035459645.1 Schnuerera sp. | reverse complement strand
GGTAGTCTATAGCTTGGTATCCCATACCTTAACATTCCACCTAATCTCTGCCTTTGCTCAAATATTTCCACATCATGTCCCATTATAGATAGATAATAAGCTGCACTTAATCCGCTAGGTCCTCCCCCAACTATCGCTACCTTTTTGCCAGTAGATGGCGCCTTTTTTTCTATAGGTACTACTCCAGCATGTTCTACAGCAAAGCGCTTTAACCCTCTAATGTTGATAGAATTATCTATCATATTTCTTCTGCATCTAGTCTCACAAGGATGCTCACAAACTAAAGCACAAGTAGCTGGCATTGGATTATCTTTTCTTATTAATCTAACTGCATCTTCATACCTTCCTTCAGATATCAAAGCAATATAACCTGGAACATCTACACCTGCAGGACAAAGTGATACACAAGGTACTGGTTGATACAGTTCAAAAGTACACCGGTTACGCAAAATATGCTCTTCAAAATCGTCTCTAAAACCTTGAACACCTTTTAGAACCATATTTGCTGCTTCATAACCAATGGCACAATCTGCTGAATAATAAATAGTTCTTGCAGTTTTTTCAATAAGATCGATAATATCTAAGTCCGCTTCTCCATCCAATACATCTTCTAATAATGCTTCCAATTGTCCTAAACCAATTCTACAAGGAACGCATTTACCACAGGTTTGAGCATGACACATCTTTAGAAAAGAAGATGCTAAGTCTATAGGACATAATCCTGGTGGACTTGCAACAATCCGTCTCTCTAAGTCTTTATAAAGAGTTTCCACAGTTGCTTGTGCCTTGTCCCTAGTAATAATACTAAGTCTACTCATCTTTTCTTCTCCCCTTTCTTTGTTTGTTTTTATACATTATTTAGACAAATAAGGCTAACTTTTTATCTAAAATTTGTACTTTTATACAAATTTGTTACTAAAATTGAAATATAAAAATTAAGACATAGAGTCACAAAGGATCTGAAGGATCTAAAAGCGAGATCCTTCGCTAAAGCTCAGGATGACTTAACTTTATAATTCATTAACTATAAGAATTGGATGTCTATATTGTTTTGTTATTTTTATCACATTCTAGATTAGATTTCTATAGATTGAAAAGTATTTGTAATCTTGAATATTAATATTAATTGCTCTAAATAAAAGTGAGATTTTGAATTTTATACTTATGTAAATATTATTATAGTTAAGAAGAACAAAGAACCCTTTTGATGAAGATTTTTAATCCGATTGATGTATATATATAAATATTATTTGTAATTATTATATCATATGTATATTTTTTAGCAAATAAATAGTTTGAGTCTTCAGAATATAAAAAGGACTTTACCTCTAGAAGTTAGCCTAAAGGTAAAGTCCTGATATTCTTTCCTTATATTAAAAATATCCCTACTATAGTTGTAACTATCAATCCTATCATTACAGGTTTAAAGTTTTTTCTTGTCAACTCAAAAGGATCCACTTTACATATAGCTGCAGCTGGTATTACTGCCCAAGGTACTAAAGTCCCGCCACCAACCCATATAGCTGCTATCTGCCCTAAAGCTGTTAATGTACCTATTCCTTTCCCTATAACAGTAGCAAATAGTTTAGCAACGGAGCCTGTTAAAGCTAACCCAGAAAAACCAGAACCATCTAACCCTGTTATAGCTCCAACTGAAGTTAAAGTAACAGCTCCAACACCTGGATTTAATGGTACTACATTAGCTAAGGCTAATCCTAAATCATTGACAATTCCTTGAGACCCTTCAGGTAGCAGGTCTCCTATTACCGCTGCAAAACCCTCTCCACCTAAATAGAAAAAAGCTGCGATTGGAATAATTGGTCCAAATATTTGGAATCCAAATTTAAGTCCTTCTACCAAATGTGCTGTTATTTGTTCTAAAATCCTATCTTTATAGGTTGTAGCTGATACAATTATAAGTATAAAAATTGCTGTTCCTCCAATTAGAGCTGTAGCATCTCCACCTTGCAATTTAGCTATTAGCATTACTGCAACGTCTATAAAGAATAGAATGGGAACTAATATGGAAAAGAACCGTTTCGTTTTATTAGATAACCTATTTTTTAAACCTTTATCCTCTTTTTCTCTATCCTCTACTACTTCTTCTATTTTCTCAACTTTTAATTTTCCTTTTTTTAAATCATTTCTCAGAAAGATATAAGCTGTTATAGTAGTTACTATCCCCATTGTAAATACTAAAGGAATACTGGCAGACATAAGTTCTCCAACAGAAATCCCTGCTGCATCTGCTGTTAATTTAGGTGCTCCTTGAATTATAAAATCTCCAGACAAAGCTATTCCATGACCAAATAAATTCATAGCCATAGCTACTCCAATAGCTGGCAATCCTACTTCTACCGCCACAGGCAACAATACTACTCCTAATAATGCAACAGCAGGAGAAGGCCAAAAAAACCAAGATATAACCATCATCAAAATACCAATAATCCAGTAAGCTAAGGTTGGTGTCTTAATAAATCTTGAAAAAGGTAATACCATGACTTGACTTATTCCAACCTTGGATAGTAGAGAGCTCATTCCAACTATAATTGAAATTATTAATATAGTCCCCAGTAGCTCCACTATAGCATATATAAAACTATTAAATATAACCATTGTTGATTGGGATAATGATTTAGTAGCAATGATTGATAATAAAAATATTCCAACAATACATACAAGACTAGTGTCTCTTTTGGCAACCATAAAGCCTAGTATTAAAAAAGTAAAAATTAAATATACCCAATGTAATAAATTTAATTGATTAACCACAATACTCCCTCCTCAAAAAAATTCTTTATACTACCTAGATATGCAAAAAAAGAGTATTGGTTAATAATTATTTAATTTTTTCTACTATTCTTATAGATATATAAGTAAATATTAACCCTATAACAAATCCCATTAATACGTCTGTCGGCCAATGAACTCCTAAATAAATTCTACTAAATCCTATTGAAGATATGATCAATGAATTAATAAGCCATAATATACTTTTCATTTCCTTTGTTTTTATTTTTTTTATTAGAAGATAAGTCATCGTTGTATAAAAACTCATAGATACCATAGAATGCCCACTAGGAAAACTATAACCAGCCTGCTCTATTAAGAAATAATCTAGGGGTCTAGTCCTTATAAATATATTTTTAAGTATAAAATTCAATCCGTAAGATCCTAAAGTAGATAAGATTAACAAAAAGATCCCTTTGATATTCTTATTTCTTAGCATATGCAAAAGTATTATTAATCCTATAGGCAAGAAAAAATATACCGACCCAAAATAAGTAATTTTCTTCATAATCCCTATGCCTGAAGAAGTTGTTTTATTATGGATATGCTCCATAACTATCTCATCAAATAAAACACCGCCTTCAGAAGCTCTAATCCATATTCCAACAACTGAAAATATAATTATAAATATTATGTTTAATAATAATATTACTTTGTTTTTCATATACCCTATTTCCTCCATAAAAGAATTAAAAAGATAGCAGAAATCTGCTATCTTCTTCTTTTTCTTGGTGGTGCAATATGTATTGCCTTGTCTTCTAAACCATGCACCGCTTCCATGAAAGCTTCGCTTAATGTTGGGTGAGCATGAATGGTTCTAGTTATGCTACTAACATCCATGTCATTAGCTATGGCTAATGCTCCTTCATGGATTAAATCATTAGCATGGGGTCCTAGTATAGTAACCCCTAGTACCTTATTATCGTCTTCAGAAGCAAATACTTTAATAAATCCTTCACCTTCTCCTAAAGATAATGCTTTTCCGTTGGCAGCAAATAAGAATTTACTTACTTTATAATCTATTCCTTTTTCTTTTAATTCTCCTTCTGTCAATCCAACAAAAGCTACTTCTGGTAATGTAAATACACAGTTTGGATAAATATCTAAGTTTATATCTGGAGTTAATCCCATTATTTTCTCCATTACATATACACCTTGAGCTGATGCTACGTGGGCTAATTGGATACCCAAATCATTAACATCTCCTATAGCATATATGCCTTCAACTGTGGTTTCAAAATCTTTATCTACTTTAATACCTTTACGGTCATATTCTACTCCAATATTATCAAGGTTTAATCCTTTTGTAACAGGACCTCTACCAGAAGCAATTAGGACCTTATCTCCTACTACTTCAATTTCTTTATCTTTTTTCTTGTATTTAGCTATTACTCTTAACTTGTCCCCTTCCTTGATAATTTCTTTAGCTCTTATGTCTGCATAGACCTTCATACCTTGTTTTTTGAAAAACATAGGTAATCTTCTAGATATTTCTTTATCTATATCTTTTAATATTCTTGAAGGAAGAAGAATAACTTGAGATCCTAATTCCTGATATATACTTGCAAATTCTAAGCCTATAACTCCTCCACCTACTACAATTAAAGTTTCAGGAATTTCTTCCATTTCTAAAAGGTCATCACTGGTGATAACTCCTTCTAGATCTACACCTTTTGTTTCCGTCATAGTAGGCTCTGAACCTGTAGCAATAATTATATTATCTACAGCTATTTCACGTGTTTCTCCATCTTTTAGATTTACTAATATAGTTTTATCATCTTTAATCTTGGCTCTACCAGGAATGAATTCAATGTTTTTATAAGAGGATATTAACTGCTCTATACCTTTAACTAACTGTTCTACTACTTTAGTCTTTCTTTCTTGTAATGCTTTTCCATCTAGGCTAAAATTATCTACTTCAATTCCAAATTCTTCTGTTTTCCTTAAGGTACGCATTATTTCAGCATTTCTAAAGTAGGTTTTAGTAGGGATACAGCCTCGATTGAGGCATGTTCCCCCTACTTCTCTGTCTTCTATTAAATAGATGTTTCCACCTAGTTGAGCTCCTCTTATTGCTGCTACATATCCTCCTGGTCCTGCACCAATTACTGCAATATTTTTAGTCAAATACTGACACCTACCCTTCGTATTTAAGTACAGGATTTCTTGCTGCTTGCGTTTCATCAACTCTTCTTACTGGAGTATCGTGAGGTGCTTCTTTCAATATTTCTGGATTTTCTTTAGCTTCTTCTGCTATTTTAATTAACGCTTCAGCAAACTCATCTAGAGTTTCTTTACTTTCTGATTCTGTTGGCTCTACCATCAATGCTTCTCGTACAATAAGTGGGAAGTAAACTGTTGGTGGATGATATCCAAAGTCAAGCAATCTTTTAGCTACATCTAATGTAGTAACTTCGGATAGACTTCCCTTTAACCCTGCTAAAACAAATTCATGTTTAAATATAGTGTCTTCTGCTAAATTATAATGTTCTTTCAATCTATGTCCTAAATAATTGGCATTAAGAACTGCCATTTCACTTGCTTTTTTCAATCCATCTTTACCCATAGTTAAAATATAGGTATAAGCTCTTACTATTATGTTGAAATGACCATAAAAGTCTTTCATCCTTCCAACAGTATGAGGTACATCATAGTTTAGATAATACTTATCTCCATCCTTTTCTACTGTTGGAGTTGGTAAAAAGTCTAACAAAATATTTTTAACTCCTACTGGTCCACTACCTGGTCCTCCTCCTCCATGAGGTGTAGAGAACGTTTTGTGTATATTGAAATGTACTACGTCAAACCCCATATCTCCAGGTCTTGCTTGCCCTAAAATAGCATTGGCATTAGCACCATCATAGTACAATAATCCGCCTGCTTCGTGAACTAAATCTGCTATTTCTTTGATTTCTCTCTCAAATAATCCAAGAGTATTTGGATTAGTAAGCATTAAGCCAGCAACTTCATCACTTAGTGCTGCTTTTAAACTTTCTACATCAACAAGTCCTTCTTTTGTTGATTTAATCTCAATAGTATCAAAGCCAGCCATTACAGCTGATGCTGGATTAGTACCATGAGCAGAGTCCGGAACAATTATTTTAGTTCTTTTAGTATCTCCTTTATTCTCGTGGTAAGCTTTTATCAACGTTAATCCTGTAAGTTCACCATGAGCACCTGCCGCTGGTTGTAATGTCATTTTATCCATTCCAGCCACTTCACATAATGCTTTATCCAATTCATACATTAACTTTAATGCACCTTGTACAGTTTCTTCTGGTTGATATGGATGAAGATTTTTAAATCCGTCAAGATTTGCCATATCTTCATTTATCTTTGGATTATACTTCATTGTACAAGATCCTAATGGATAAAATCCAGTGTCTACACCAAAGTTTTTATTTGAAAGATTTGTGTAATGTCTTATTATATCAACTTCACTTACTTCTGGAAGGTTTAATTCATCCTTATTTAAATATTCCGCAGGAATTAGTTCATCTACTGCAATATCTTCCACATCATTCTCTGGAAGCATATATGCTTTTCTTCCTGACTTAGATAATTCAAATATTAACTTATTATAGTTTCTCATTTTATCCCCTCCAATACAGAGCTTAATTTATCAATTTCTTCTTTTGTCCTCTTCTCTGTTACTGCAAAGAGTACTCCATTCTTATATTGGGGATAATCTTTTTCTAATGAGTAGCCTCCCAGTATATTCTCATCTAATAACCCTTTACTTATATTATCTGCAGACATATCACTAGTTACTGCAAATTCTTTGAAAAATGGTTTATCAAATAGAGGTTTATACTTGCCAGATTTAGTTATTTCATTAAAAGCATAATGAGCTTTCTGTGTTGCTTGAAGAGCTACTTCTCTTAATCCTTTTTTGCCTAATGTAGTAAGATATACTGCAGCAGCTAATGTATTTATACCTTGATTTGAACAAATATTAGAAGTAGCTTTTTCCCTTCTTATATGTTGTTCTCTTGCCTGTAAAGTAAGTACAAAGGCTCTATTACCATCTTCATCTATAGTCTCTCCAACAATACGTCCTGGAAGTTTTCTCATATGAGCTTTGTTTACTGCAATAAATCCAAGATATGGTCCACCAAATTGTAATGGAATACCCAACGGCTGCCCTTCTCCTACTACTACATCTGCCCCTAATGAACCTGGAGACTTAAGAATTCCTAAGGATATTGGATCTACAGATGTAATAAATAAGGTTCTTTTTTGGCTATGTGCTATTTTTTCAACAGCTTCCAAATCCTCTATTATACCAAAAAAGTTTGGACTTTGAACTATAACCGCTGCTGTTTTGTCAGATAACTGATCTTTTAGCATATCAAGGTTAGTAACTCCATTTTTTTCCTCTATTTCAATTACCTCTATTCCTTGAAGATGGGCATAAGTTTTCAATACTTCTATTGATTCAGGGTTTACAGTTTTTGATATTAATATTTGGTTTCTTCTAGTTATATTTGATGCCATAAATGCTGCCTCTGCAACTGCAGTTCCCCCGTCATATAATGAAGCATTAGATACATCCATTCCAGTTAAATTAGCTATTAAAGTTTGGTACTCAAATATATACTGTAAAGTACCTTGACTTATTTCAGCTTGATAAGGAGTGTAGGATGTATAAAATTCACTTCTTGAAGTAATATGCCCAACTATTGAAGGGATGTAGTGGTCATAAGCTCCAGCACCTAAAAAGCATGTCAATTCGTTAGTAGAACTATTCTTTTGAGATAATTCTAGCATCTTCCTAGATACTTCCAACTCTGACATAGATGGTTTAAGGTTCAATTCCCTTTTAAATTTAACATTGTCTGGTATATCACTAAATAAATCTTCAGCTGAATCTAAACCAATATATTCCAACATCCTCTTCTCATCATCTTTTGTATTTGGGATGTAAGGATACATACCTTTATACCTCCTCATCTAAGAACTTTTCATATTCATCATCTGTCATCAATTCGTCTAATTGAGACTTATCAGTCATTTCAACTTTTACAATCCAAGCTTCATATGGATCTTGATTTAATAATGCAGGATCATCTAATAAATCTTCATTTACAGCTGTAATTTTACCATCTACTGGCATATATACGTCTGCAGCTGCTTTAACTGATTCTACAGCAGAAAAAGCTTCTTCTTTATCAAATTCATCTTCAACTTCTGGTAACTCAACATATACAATATCTCCTAGTTGATCTTGAGCAAAATCACTTAGTCCAATATAAGCTTCATCTCCATCAACTTTTACCCACTCATGATCATTTGTGTAATATAAACCTTTTACTACTTTCATTATTTAGCCCTCCTTAATTATCTTCATATTTATTTCTTTAAAAATTTTCTGCTAATTATTTTAGCCTTCACAGGTCTTTTTCTAATCATTACATCTACTTCATTTCCTAGTTCGATTTCGTTAATATCGATTAAAGCGTTTCCTATACTTTTCTTAAGAGTTGGTGACATATAACCAGTAGTTACATGACCAATCTTTTCACCGTCTTTATATATTTCATAGCCTTCTCTTGGTATACCTCTTCCCAACAACTCAAATCCAGCTACTTTTCTAGTTAACCCTTCAGTCCATTGGTTGTTTAAAGCTTCTTTTCCTATGAAGTCTTCTTCTTTGTCTAATTTAACAAAGAATTTCAAACCACCTTCTAATGGTGTAATATCTTTGGAAATTTCATTGCCATATAGAGGCATTCCAGCTTCAAATCTAAGAGTATCCCTACATCCTAAACCAGTTGGTTTAATACCCTCTTCTTTCCCTGCTTCTAGTATATCATTCCAAACTGTTACAATACCTTCTGCTGGTGCATATACTTCAAATCCATCCTCGCCAGTATATCCTGTACGTGAAACCATACATTCAATACCAGAAATTTTTACTTTTCTATTGAAATGGAATGGCTTAATACTTGATAAATCTGTTTCGGTAAGCTTTTGTAATATTTTTTCTGACTTAGGTCCTTGAATTGCCACTTCACCTATCTGATCTGATTTGTTTTCAATAATGATGTTAAAATCTTTTTTGTTATCAATCATCCACTTAAAATCTTTATCTGTATTAGCAGCATTGACTACAAGAAGGTATTCTTCTTCATCATACTTATAAACTAGAAAATCGTCTACTACACCTCCATCAGGATAGCACATGAAAGTATAAATTATTTGATCTGTTTTAATAGATCCAATATCGTTTGTTAATAAGTACTGTAAATAAGCTAATGCGTCTTTACCCTTTACTACTATTTCCCCCATGTGTGATACATCAAATAACCCTGCTGCGTTCCTTACTGCTTCGTGTTCTGGAATTAAACCTTCGTATTGTACTGGAAGGAACCACCCTGCATAATCGACTACTTTTCCCCCAAGCTTTACATGCTCATCGTAAAGTGGAGTTTTCTTTGCTACCATTTTACCACTCCTTCCTAAATTTAACATTTGATTAATACATGTTTTATTTTACCCTAAATGCCTTTTTTAAATCAAATATATAGCTTGAAAAAAAAGGCATATAAAAAAATATCATCGCCTTTATTATACAAGAGAAGGATTAAGAATGCAATATTGTTATTAAAGAAACAATAAAATTTTGTTATTTTTTTAACATATTGTGCTTTATATTTATTCTGATAGTTGTAGTTTGAATAAAATTTATTGAGTTTATCCACTTTATCCACATTATCCACATTCCATAGTGGATAACTTATGTAAACTTAACTTTTGGCATGATCTATTGTCCTAAAAATAATACATTTACATAATATTTTATATATCCACATTATTATAATTTGTCCACAGAAGTTATCCACATCAAAAATTATATTCTCCATTCATTTGACCAAAATATTTCATAATTCCTATATATATAGCCCAAGCTATTTTTTCTTGATATTCCTCCGTATTAAGTAGCTTTTCTTCTCTGGGATTTGATAAAAAACCACATTCAATTAGAACTGCAGGTATATCTAGTTCATTTATTAAAAATACATCGTCTCTTCCCTGAGATAATCTATGATTATTTTTATCTAGAACGTCTCTTAATTCATCTTGAATATAAGTAGCAAACAACTTGCTTTCTTTATCATCTTTTCTATAAAAGGTTTGAGCCCCATGATACTTAGACTGTTGAAAACTATTAAGATGGATAGTCACGAATATATCACATCTACCATTATCTATTATTTTTTTTCTATTATGAAGATCTTCTGTTTTCATTTCTTTCAATGTCTTAGATTTTTTTGTATATAATCCATCTTTTGATTCTCTAGTCATAATGACTCTTCCTCCGTTACTTTCTATTAACTTTTTAAGTTTTATTCCTATTTTTAAATTAATCTCATCTTCTTTAACACCACTTATTCCTACAGCCCCAGGATCTACTCCACCATGGCCTGGATCAATTCCTATTATTTTATTTGTTATTAAAATATTTGATACGGGACTTGTTTTGTTTTTAAAAGATAGTAACAAAGTTACTGAAACTAAGATAATAAATAGAAAAATATATAAATTCCTTTTCTTAATTAAAATAATCCTCATCCGATCCCCCCTATATTGAAATATATTCTCAATATTTTTGTCCATATTCCTAGTAATAAATAATCCATTAAAATAAATAAGTTCTCTTTTTGGTGCCAGGCACCAAAAAGAGAACTTATTTATCAGATATGATATTCTTGATAAAAAAAACACTGGAAAACCCAGTGTTTTGATTTATCTTTTTGAAAATTGTGGTGCTCTTCTTGCTTTCTTTAAACCGTATTTCTTTCTTTCTTTCATTCTTGGATCTCTTGTTAAGAAACCCGCTTTTTTTAATACTGGCTTTAATTCTTCATCGGAGTTTACCAAAGCTCTTGATATACCATGTCTTATAGCTCCAGCTTGACCAGTAAATCCTCCACCTTGTACATTCACAAATACATCATACTTATCTATAGTATCCGTTATAACTAAAGGTTCTTTAACAAGAACTTTCAATGTATCAAAATCAAAATATTCTTCAATATCTCTTTTATTTATAGTGATGTTTCCAGAACCTGGAAGTAATCTAACCCTAGCTACTGAGGTTTTTCTTCTTCCTGTTCCTATATATTGTATATTAGCCACTTAGAGTCCTCCCTTCTTAAAGCATAATTAAAATTCATATATTTCCGGTTGCTGAGCTTCATGATTATGTTCAGGTCCGCTATATACTTTTAATTTCTTGAACATTTTTCTTCCTAAACTATTTTTAGGAAGCATTCCTTTAATAGCTAATTGAATAGCCTTCTCTGGATTAGTACTCATCATTCTTCTATAAGTTACAGATTTTAATCCTCCTGGATAACCTGTGTGATATCTATATTGTTTTTGATCTAATTTTTTTCCAGTCAATTTCACTTTTTCTGCATTTATTATTATTACAAAATCCCCAGTGTCAACATGAGGTGTATATATAGGTTTGTTTTTACCTCTTAATATTGAAGCCACTTCTGATGCCAATCTACCTAGCACTTTTCCTTCTGCATCGATTACGTACCATTTTCTTTCAACTTCATTTGGTTTAGCCATATAGCTCTTCATCTTATTCCCTCCTTATTCCAGCGTTGAGTTATAAAAAGTTCCGGGGCTTTTTAAAACACTCTTATATATTCTAATACAAGGCAATATCAATGTCAATACGTATTTACGTGTAACAGAACTTTTTATAAATAATTTTAAATTTATAATAAATCTATAATTGTTTAATAATTATAAAAAACCTTGTCTAAATACAATCCTTCTGGTGGAGCAGTATGTCCTGCTAATTTCCTATTTTTTGAACGTATTATGTCAGGGATATCATTGCCCTTTATTTTACCTACTCCTATTTCTACCATAGTTCCAATTATTATTCTTATCATATTATATAAAAATCCATTTCCTTCAATGGTGAATATTGTTAAATCCCTAGTTCTTTCTAAGTTAAATTTATTAATAGTCCTAGTAGTTGTTTTTACATTACTATTTGATGCCATAAAAGTTGAAAAATCATGAGTTCCCATAAAATATTTAGTAGCTTTTTCTATTTCCTTATAATCTAAAGTATGAGGTACATGGTATGCAAAGTTTCTATATATAGGATTTCTAATATCCTTATTGTATATAATGTATTGATATCTCTTCCCTATAGCATCGTATCTAGCGTGAAACTTATCTGCCACCTGTATAGATTCTATTATACTAATATCTTTAGGTAGCTTGGTGTTTAATGCAAATTTAAATCTATCAACTGGTATATTGGAGTGGGTGAAAAAATTTGCCACTTGCCCTTTTGCATGAACGCCACTATCTGTTCTTCCTGAACCTATTAATTTCACTTTCTCTTTGGAAACCAATTGGATTGCCTTCTCTATTTCTTCTTGAATGCTATTTTCTTTTTTTTGTTTTTGCCAACCACAATAATTAGTGCCATCGTACTGTATGGTAAGTTTAACATTTGTCATATGATTACCTCTTAAATAAATCCTATATATCTATTAGAAATAATGAATCCGAAGAATATGGACATAGATACAATTGCTAATATATCTTGCCTCTTTAATTTTAGCTCATTCAATCTTGTTCTATGTTCTCCACCACGATAGCACCTAGCTTCCATTGCTGTAGCTAATTCATCTGCTCTTCTAAAAGCATTTATGAAAAGAGGTACCAACAAAGGCACTAAATTCTTAGCTCTATTGATAATATTTCCACTTTCAAAGTCTGCTCCTCTTGCCATTTGAGCTTTCATAATTTTATCTGTTTCTTCTAACAAAGTAGGGATGAACCTTAAAGCGATGGTCATCATCATTGCTAGTTCATGTGCTGGAAGGCCAATTTTTTTAAAAGGTGATAAAAGTTTTTCTATACCGTCTGTCAAGGATATTGGTGATGTTGTAAGGGTTAATAAAGAGGTTCCAGTAATCAAAAATATAAGCCTTAAAGCCATAAATACCGCTTGACTAAGACCTTCTTTAGTTATAGTTAATGGACCTATCTCAAATAATAATTCTCCCTTGGTTAATAATACATTTATAGCAAAAGTAATCCCTATTATTACCATGAGCGGCTTTAGACCTTTTAGTACATATTTAAAGGGTACCTTAGATAGCCAAATTGTAAAAATAATGAAGGCTAAAATAAGCAAATATGGTGGAAATGTTTTTATGAAAAACAAAGATGTTATAAACATTATTATTATTATTATTTTTATCCTAGGGTCTAATCTATGAATAAATGTATCCCCTGGAAAGTATTGACCTATTGTAATATCTTTAAGCATTTCCTCTTCTCCTTAAATAATTTATTAACTCATCTTTTGCTTCTTCGACTGTCAGTATAGCATCTTCTACTTGGTTCCCCTTGATTTTATATTGTCTCATAAAAGATGTAATTTGAGGAGTTCCTAAACCTAGCTCTTCTAACTTTTCTGCTTTTTTAAAAATTTCCCTTGTCTTATCCTCCATAGCCATTTTTCCTCTATGCATTACAATTATCCTATCTACCAACCTAGCTATATCTTCCATACTATGTGAAACCAATATAATAGTTATTCCTTCTTGGTACAATGTTTGTAGCCTTCCTAATATTTCATCTCTGCCTCTTGGATCTAACCCAGCTGTAGGTTCATCTAATATTAATACCTTTGGCTTCATAGCTAAAACCCCTGCTATAGCTACCCTTCTTTTTTGTCCTCCGCTTAATTCAAAAGGAGATCTATCTTTAAGGTAATCAAAGTTCAATTCTACTAATTCCATAGCTTTTTTAACTCTTATATGAACCTCATCCTCACCTAAGCCTAAATTTTTAGGTCCAAAAGCTATATCTTTATATACTGTTTCTTCGAATAGTTGATGTTCCGGATATTGAAATACTAGGCCTACTTTTTGTCTGATTTCTTTTAAATTAGCACTACTGGAATTTATATCTATTCCATCTACTATTACTTTGCCTGATGTAGGTTTCATAAGTCCATTTAGATGTTGAACTAAAGTTGATTTGCCTGAACCTGTATGTCCAATCAATCCAATAAAATCCCCTTCTTCTATGCCAAAGCTTATATTGTCCAAAGCTTTCTTTTCGAAGGGAGTATTAGGGTTATATATATAATTTACATTTTCTAATTTTATAATCATAGAGCATTCACCAGTTCTTCTATAGTCAATATATCAATCGGAACTTTTATACCTTCTTTTTTTAATTCATATGCTAACTCTGTTACTTGTGGTACATCTAATCCAAGTTCTTTTATCTTCTCTACTTGGCTAAATATTTCCCTGGGTCTTCCTTCCATTACAATTTCTCCTTGTTCCATTACCATTATTCTATCTGCCTCTACAGCTTCATCCATAAAATGAGTTATATGGACAATAGTTTTTTCTTCTTCCTTATTCAATTTCTTAATAGTCTTTATTATCTCTTTTCTACCAGTAGGATCTAGCATAGCTGTAGGTTCATCAAGTATTATACATTCTGGTTTCATAGCTAATATGCCTGCTATTGCTACTCTCTGCTTTTGACCTCCTGAAAGCAAATGTGGCGCATGTTTTTTATACTCTGTCATCTCTACTATCTCTAGAGCTTTATCTACTCTTTCCCTAATTTCTAAAGGCGGAATTCCTTGATTTTCTGGACCAAAAGCTACATCTTCTTCTACAATAGTAGCTACTATTTGATTGTCTGGATTTTGAAAAACCATTCCAGCAGTTTGCCTTATATTCCAAATTTTTTCTTCATCTTTTGTGTTTATATTATTTACATAAACATTACCTTTTGTAGGTAATAATAATCCATTCATAAGCTTTGCTAATGTGGATTTACCTGAACCATTATGTCCTAAAACAACCAGATACTCACCTTTTTTAACAGAAATATTTATATCTTTAACTGCTATTAGATGACTATCTTCTCCAATAGAACTGTATTCATATGTTACATTTTCTATGTTTATCATTGCATCTGCCATTTTTATCCCCTAGCTTTCAGTTATTTACAATATCTAATATAACACAAAGATTTTCAATTGACAACCAAAAACAGTTGACAATTGAAAAAAGGGACTAAGTAATTACCATAGGAGACCTAAGGTCTCCTCTACTTAATCCCCTACCCATTTATACTAATTCCAAAATAGCCATTTCTGTGCTGTCCCCTCTACGAGGACCTAGTTTTAACACTCTTGTATATCCACCATTTCTATCTGCATATCTTGGTGCTATTTCGTCAAATAATTTTTTAACCACATCTTCATCATATATATAAGCTAACACCTGTCTTCTAGCATGTAGATCCCCTCTTTTACCAAGAGTAATCATTTTTTCCGCCATCCTTCTTGTTTCTTTGGCTCTAGTAACAGTGGTTTCTATTCTTTCGTGTTTCAATAAACTTGTTACTTGATTTCTTAACATTGCTTTTCTATGATCTGTAGGGCGACCAAGTTTTCTTAATGTAGCCATATCCATCCCTCCTTCATATCTTGCTATTCATCTATTTTGCTTAAAGATAACTCTAGTTCTGCAAGTTTTTCCTGAATTTCTTCTAGAGATTTTTTACCTAGATTCCTTACCTTCATTAAATCTTCTTCTGTTTTCTGAGTGAGTTCATCTACTGTATTAATACCAGCTCTTTTCAGACAATTATAAGATCTTACTGATAAGTCAAGTTCTTCAACTGTCATTTCTAATACTTTCTCTTTTTTATCTTCTTCTTTTTCTACCATTATTTCTACATTATTTACATGATCAGTTAACCCAATAAATAGATTTAAATGTTCAGTAAGTATTTTAGCTCCTAAGGAAGTTGCTTCTTCTGGCTTCATAGTACCATTAGTCCAAACTTCAAGAGTTAATTTATCGTAATCTGTTATCTGTCCTACCCTTGTATTCTCTACCAAAAAATTAACCTTTTTCACAGGAGTAAAAGAAGAGTCTATAGGTATTACTCCAACTGATTGGCCTTCTCTTTTATTCCTTTCAGCAACATTATACCCTCTTCCCTTTATCATCTCAAGTTCCATATATAGCTTGCCATCTTCATTAACTGTAGCTATATAATGATCTTTGTTTAATATTTCTATATCCGGACCAGTAACAATATCACCTGCTGTTATTACTTGTGCACCTTCAGCCTCAATTCTTAATGTAACAGGCTCATCAGAATATACCTTAGCAGCAATACCTTTTATATTTAATATCATTTCAGGAACATCTTCTAATACTCCTGGTACTACAGCAAACTCATGTAGTACCCCTTGAATTTTTATGGATGATACGGCAGCACCTGGTAGTGAAGATAATAGAACACGTCTCAAACCATTTCCTAAGGTAGTACCATATCCCCTTTCAAGAGGTTCTACAACAAACTTCCCATAAGTGTTGTCTTCACTCACTTCAATAATCTCTATTCTTGGTTTTTCAATTTCTATCATTAACATTAACCCTCCTTATATATATTATTATCAAAGGACGAGGGTGACTGATTTTATTACAGATATTATTTAGAATACAACTCTACTATCAAATGTTCTTCTACTGGAATATCAATGTCATCTCTAGCTGGCTCAGCTACAATTCTACCCCTATATTCCTCAGGACTAACCTCTAACCATCTAACTGCATTACCTCTATGATTTTCAATGGTTTCTTTAAACTTAGGACTATTTTTACTTTTCTCTTTTATTTCAACAACGTCTCCAACTTTCAAAATATATGATGGTATATCTACTTTCTTACCATTTACTGTAAAATGCCCATGTCTAACAAGCTGCCTTGCTTCAGCTCTTGAAGTGGCAAATCCCAATCTATATACCACATTATCTAGTCTAAGTTCTAGTAATTTTAATAAGTTTTCCCCTGTTATTCCTGTCATTCTATCTGCTTTATTGAAATACATCCTCATTTGTGATTCTTGTATTCCGTAGAATCTACGAACTTTTTGTTTCTCTCTTAACTGTAACCCATATTCAGTTACTTTCTTTCTTGATTGTCCGTGTTGTCCAGGAGCATAGTTTCTTTTTGAAACTGGACATTTATCTGTATAGCATTTATCTCCTTTTAAATATAGTTTCTGTCCTTCTCTACGACATAACCTACATACTGGACCTGTATATCTAGCCATCTATTCACACCTCCTATATTAAACTCTTCTACGTTTTGGTGGTCTACAACCATTATGTGGAATTGGAGTAACATCTTTAATTAAATTCACTTCTAAACCTGTTGCTTGAAGAGATCTTATAGCTGCTTCTCTTCCTGAACCAGGTCCTTTTACATATACTTCAACAGATTTCAATCCATGTTCCATTGCTTTTTTAGCTGCTTCTTCTGCCGCTTGTTGGGCTGCAAAAGGAGTAGATTTTCTTGAACCTCTAAATCCTAATTGTCCAGCACTTGCCCATGATAAAACATTTCCTTGTAAATCTGTTAAAGTTACCATTGTATTGTTAAAAGTTGAAGAGATATGGGCCTGACCTCTTTCTATATTCTTACGTTCTCTTCTTCTAACACGTGTTGTTCTAGCTTTTTTAGCTGCCAATTATCTTCCCTCCTTTATCTTTTCTTACCGATAACTCTCTTAGGACCTTTCCTTGTTCTTGCGTTAGTTTTAGTTCTTTGTCCTCTAACCGGAAGCCCTCTTCTGTGTCTAATCCCTCTATAACAATTTATCTCTCTTAATCTCTTTAAATTCAATGAAACTTCTCTTCGTAAATCACCTTCAACGTTATAGCTATCTATAATATTTCTTATTGTATTAACTTCAGTTTCTGTTAAATCCTTTACTCTTGTATTAGGATCTACGTTGGCTTTTTGTAAAATTTCTTTTGATCTAGACCTACCTATTCCATAAATATAAGTCAAACCAATTTCTACTCTTTTATCTCTTGGTAAGTCAATACCTGCAATTCTAGCCATTACTATTTACACCTCCTAATGGTATCTATTCAATAAAGTTTGCAGCAGCATCCTATTATTAACCTTGTTTTTGTTTATGCTTTGGATTTTCACAAATTACCATTACTCTTCCTTTTCTTCTAATAACCTTACACTTTTCACACATTTTCTTTACTGATGGTCTTACTTTCATTTTACTCCCTCCTATGCTACTTATTTCGCCAGGTTATTCTGCCCCTTGTCAAATCATAAGGTGATAATTCGACAGTTACTTTATCTCCAGCAAGTATCCTAATATAATTCATTCTTAACTTTCCAGAAATATGGGCTAATATTTCGTGACCATTTTCTAGCCTTACTTTAAAAATAGCATTTGGCAAGGCATCTACTACTGTCCCCTCAACTTCAATAACATCTTTTTTAGACATTCAGTTATCGAACCTCCTATTTAAACAATTTTAAAAACTTTTATTGAAAGGTTCTAACAATTTTCTAATATAAGCATTATTTATTTTCATACTATTATCTAGTTTATACTTTAATTCCGGCAATACAGTATTATAAACAGTTAAATGTTTTACCTTTTTTTTCTTGGGTTTATCTAGTTTTCTTAGATTTCCATCTACTACTAAAACATGTTTATCATCAACAACGCTTAATACCAAGAAAATATTACCTTTATCTCGACCAGCTCTAGACTTAACCACTTGACCAATGGTTATGTCGTTAGTTGAATCCATTAAGTTCACCTCTTTATCGGTATAATAGATGAGCTGTAGATGAGCTGTCATATTAATCAACTGAGAAAGGCAGTGGCCTTTCTCTAAAATTACCCTTCTAATGAGTCTACTATATCTTCGAAAAGTAAATCTATTGGCTTATTGCCATCTACATTTAATATTAACCCTTTTTCTGTATAATAATCAATTAAAGGTTCAGTTTGCTTAAGATATACTTCAATTCTTTTTTTTATGGTTTCTACTTTATCGTCATCCCTTTGGAATAGTTCACCACCACAATTATCACAAATTTTTTCCCGCTTAGGTGGACTGAACTTAATATGATAGGTAGAACCACAATCCTTACAAACTCTTCTTCCTATGGCTCTTTCTATTAATACTTCTTTCCCTACTTCTATATTTATTACTTTATCTAATTTTAGCTCCATCTCAATTAATTCTTTATCTAGAGCCTCACCTTGACTAAGGGTTCTAGGAAATCCATCTAAAAGGAAACCATTTTTACAATCTTCTTCTGTTAATCTATCTTTTACAATGGAAATTACCAATTCATCTGGAACTAATAATCCTTTATCCATATATCCTTTTGCTTTTCTTCCTAATTCTGTTCCCATCTTTATATTGGTCCTAAAAATATCTCCTGTAGATATGTGAGGTATATCATATTTCTTCACTATAGCTGATGCCTGAGTACCTTTGCCTGCACCAGGAGGCCCAAGTAAAATTAATCTCAACTAAATCATCCCCTATAGTTTATTTCAAGAAACCTTTATAATGTCTCATTAACATCTGTGATTCGATTTGTTTTACAGTTTCAAGGGCTACACCAACCACTATTATTATAGCAGTTCCACCAAAATTAATGTTCATTTTAAACAAATGAGACAATATTATTGGTAAAGACGCTATTAGTGCAAGGGCTATAGCACCTACAAAGGTTATTCTTGATATTACCTTGTTTAAATAATCCGATGTTGGTCTTCCAGGTCTGATTCCTGGAATGAATCCACCATATTGCTGCAAGTTTTTTGCATATTCAACTGTATTAAATTGAACAGCTGTATAAAAATAAGTGAAGAAAATAATTAAAAGCACATTAAGGATTGAATATACCCATATGCCCACACTTCCCTGAACTGTCAAATACTTAGTTATCCAAGCTGATGGCTCTCCTTTAAAGAAAAGAGCTATTGTTTGAGGAAATGCTAACAATGAAGTAGAAAATATCACAGGAATAACTCCTGCCATAGATACCTTTAAAGGTATATGTGAGCTTTGTCCACCGTACATCTTTCTACCTACAACTCTTTTGGCATATTGAACTGGTATTTTCCTTTCCCCTTCTTGTAATGCCACAACTACAGCAATTATTAATAGAGCAGCTATTCCAAACAGTATTAATTTAATTATACTTATTGCTCCAACTCTTACTAATTCAATAGATTTTACAAACTGAGAAGGAAGCCTTGATATAATACCGACAAATATAATAAGGGAAATACCGTTTCCGATACCTCTTTCAGTAATAAGGTCTCCTATCCAAATCAAAAAGGTGGTACCTGCTGTTAAGGATATTATAACTATAGCAGTTTGTAATGCACCTTGTGCAATAAGAGCCTGATTGAAGAACCCAAAGGTAGTACCTATCGCCTGAATAATGGCTAATATTACTGCACCATATTTTGTCCATTGTGCCATTTTCTTTCTGCCCTCTTCTCCTTCTTTGGCTATTTCCTCCAATTTTGGAATAGCTATTGTAAGAAGTTGCATTATTATAGAGGCAGTAATGTAAGGATAAATATTCAAAGCAAAAATACTAAAATTACTAAAGGTTCCACCGGCCATTAAATCAAGAAACTCCAATACTCCTGCTTGGCCTGCTTCAAATATCTGCTTAATAGCTTCTTTATCCATATATGGGACTGGAATACTTGAACCCAATCTAATTACTAGAAGCATCAACATTGTAAAGATGATTTTTTTTCTAATATCTGGTATTCTCCAGGCATTCCTCAAGGTTGAAAGCATCTATATCACCTCTACCTTTCCTCCTGCAGCCTCAATTTTTTCAGCAGCTGTTTTGCTAAATTTATGGGCTTTTACAGTGAGTTTTTTATTTATATCTCCATCACCCAACACTTTTACACCATCTATCGCTTTGCCTTTTTTAATCACACCTTCATCTATCAAAAGTTCTAGTGTAATTACTGTATTATCTTCAAATTTATTTAAATCTTCAACATTTATAATAGCATATTCTTTAGCGAATATGTTAGTAAATCCACGTTTTGGTAACCTTCTAATCAATGGCATTTGACCACCTTCAAAACCGGGTCTCACTCCACCACCTGTTCGTGACTTTTGACCTTTATGTCCTCTTCCAGAAGTTTTCCCATGGCCTGAACTAGTACCCCTACCAATTCTCTTACGTTTTTTAGTTCCGCCTCCAGCATTTGGTCTTAAATCATTTAGTTTCATAGGTACACCTCCTCTAAAAATTATTCTATCACTTCAACCATGTAGTCTACTAGAGCTATCATACCTCTAATTTGAGGAGTATCATCTTTTTCTACTACCTGGCCAATCTTTTTAAGTCCAAGAGCTTTTATGGTTTTTCTATGATTTTCTGGTCTTCCGATATTAGATCTAACCAATTTGATTTTTAACTTAGCCATTATACTCCCCTCCTAACCTAATATTTCATCTACAGTTTTTCCTCTAAGTTTAGCAACATCTTCTGCTCTTTTTAAGTTCATTAAAGCTTCCATAGTTGCATTTACAACGTTTCTCGGATTATTGGAGCCTAAAGATTTTGTTCTTATATCCCTTATACCAGCTAACTCACAAACAGCACGTACTGCTCCACCTGCAATTACTCCAGTACCTTCTTTAGATGGTTTTAATAGAACCCTTCCTGCTCCAAAGATACCAATTATCTCATGAGGTATAGTAGTTCCTACAAGGGGAACTTCAACAATGTGTTTTCTAGCATCTTGAATAGCTTTTCTTATAGCTTCCGGTACTTCAAGAGCTTTAGACATACCTACACCTACATGCCCATTTTCATCTCCTACTACTACAAGGGCGCTAAATCTAAAGTTTCTACCACCTTTAACAACCTTTGCTACACGATTAATACTTACAACTCTTTCTTTTAAATCTAACTCATTAGGATTTATATATGAACGTTCCATTTATTCCCCTCCTTTTCTTAAAATTTAAGTCCAGCTTCTCGAGCTCCTTCTGCAAGTTCTCTAATTCTTCCATGGTAAATATGTCCGCCTCTGTCAAATACCACTTCATTGATTCCTTTGTCAAGAGCTCTCTTTCCAACTAATTCACCTACAAGTTTAGCTGCTTCCTTATTCTGACTTGATGGCAGCTTTTCTTTTAATTCTTTATCTAATGTTGAAGCTGATACTAAAGTATGACCGTCTATATCATCAATAACCTGAGCATATATATGATTATTGCTTCTATATATATTTAGTCTTGGTCTTTCAGGAGTTCCATAAACTTTTTGTCTAACTCTTATATGTCTTTTTTTTCTCGTTTCATTTCTTTTAATTTTTTTTAGCAATCCTAATCACTCCCTTCTACTTACCAGTCTTACCAACTTTTCTTCTTACATATTCATCAGAATATCTAACTCCCTTACCTTTATAAGGTTCTGGTTTTCTAAATTCTCTAATTACTGCTGCATAGTTCCCAACCAATTGTTTGTTTATACCTTTAATTATTATTTGGTTAGCTGCAGGTACTTCTACTTCAATTCCTTCTGGATCTTCTAATTCTACTGGATGAGAAAATCCTAAGTTTAATATCAATTTTTTCCCTTGTTTTTGAGCTCTATATCCTGTGCCTTGTATTACTAATTTTTTTGTGTAACCGTTAGTTACGCCTTCTATCATATTTGCAATTAATGTCCTTGTTAACCCATGCAATGATTTATGTCTTTTGTTTTCAGTTGGGCGATTAACAAATATTTGATTTTCTTCTACTTTAATCTCCATATCTGGGCTTAATTGCTCTTTTGTTACACCTTTAGGTCCTTTGACCTCCATCAAATTTTTATCACCTAATTTTATTTCAACTCCACTTGGGATATCTATTGGTTTCAATCCTATTCTTGACATAAGTGCACCTCCTGTTCCTGTAGACTAAGTTTTTTATTACCATACATAACAAATAACTTCTCCACCTATACCTTCTTTTCTTGCATCCTTATCAGTCATTATACCTTTAGATGTTGAAAGGATTGCTATTCCAAGTCCGCCTAATACCTTGGGTATCTCGTCGTTTTTAACATAAACCCTTAATCCCGGTTTAGATATTTTTTTAATTCCGCTTAAAACTTTCTCGTTATATTTGCCATATTTTAATTCAACTCTAATAATCCCTTGTTTTCCATCCTCTATTACGTCGAATCCTTTTATGAAACCCTCATTTAGCAAAATTTGGGCTAATTCTCTCTTTATATTTGAGGCAGGAATATCAACAGAATCATGTTTAGCATTATTCCCATTTCTTATTCTTGTTAACATATCTGCAATTGGGTCAGTCATCATATTTAGCTACCTCCTTTCATAACCTTAGTACTACCAGCTTGCTTTTCTAACTCCAGGAATTTGGCCTTTATATGCTAATTCTCTAAAGCAAATACGACATATACCGTATTTTCTTAAATATCCATGAGGTCTCCCACATATCTTACATCTATTGTACTCTCTTGTACTAAACTTCGCTTTTCTCTTTTGCTTAGCGATCATCGATTTTTTTGCCAAAATTTTTTCCCTCCTTCTTTACTTTTTAAAGGGCATACCCATAAATTCTAAAAATGCTTTTGCTTCTTCATCAGAATTTGCAGTTGTAACAACTACTATATCCAACCCTCTTATATTCTCTACCATATCATAATTAATTTCTGGAAAAATTAATTGTTCTTTTATGCCTAATGCATAGTTTCCTCTACCATCAAAAGAGGAACCATTTACTCCTCTAAAATCCCTAACTCTTGGTAATGAAATATTCATAAGTTTATCTAAAAAATCATACATTTTTTCTCCTCTTAAGGTAACTTTTACTCCTACATTCATTCCTTCACGTAGTTTAAAATTAGCAATGGATTTTTTTGCACGAGTTACTACTGGCTTTTGTCCTGAAATAAGTTCCATTTCTTTTACAGCTGATTCTAAAGCTTTAGGATTATCTTTAGCTTCTCCTACACCCATATTTATTACTACTTTTTCTAATCTTGGAACTTCCATAATATTTCTATACTGAAATCTTTCCATTAATGCTGGTATAACTTCATTTTGGTATTTTTCTTTTAATCTGGAAGTCATTCTTATTACCTCCTTTCAATAGACTATTATCTATCTAATATTTCTCCACATTTTTTGCATACTCTAACTTTTGAACCATTCTCTAAAATTTTATAGCCTACTCTAACTCCAGTTTTATCCTTCTCACAATAATACATAACTTTTGAAGCATTCATAGGGCCTTCTTTAGTAATTATTCCGCCTTGTTGTTTAGGACCTTGCCCCTTCATATGCTTAGTTACCATATTTATTCCTTCAACAATTACTCTATTCTCTCTAGGTAATACTTTTAGTATTTTGCCTTTTTTACCTTTGTCTTTTCCAGAAATTACTATTACAGTATCTCCGCTCTTTACATGCATACTCTACACCTCCTCTTACAGTACTTCTGGTGCTAAGGATATTATCTTCATGAAGTTTCCTCTTCTTAATTCTCTGGTTACAGGACCAAATATACGGGTTCCTACAGGGTTATTGTCTTCTTTTATAATAACTGCTGCATTATCATCAAATTTTATATAAGAACCATCATTTCTTCTTACGCCATGTTTTGTCCTTACAACTACAGCTTTAATTATTTCTCCTTTTTTAACAACTCCTCCAGGTGTTGCACTCTTAACAGAGCAAACTATAACATCTCCAATATTAGCATACTTTTTATTAGTACCGCCTAATACCCTGATAACTAATAACTCTCTTGCACCTGAATTATCAGCAACTTTTATTCGGCTTTCGGTTTGAATCATTAGAATACCTCCTTTCCAGGCATAAGGACTATTTTGCTTTTTCTATTATATTTACAAGTCTCCAATGTTTATCTTTACTCAATGGTCTAGTTTCCATTATTTTCACTACATCACCGATTTTACATTCGTTATTTTCATCATGAGCTTTAAACTTAGTAGTTCTTTTTATTTGCTTTTTATATAAAGGGTGGGTTACAAATGTTTCAACAGCAACAACAACAGTTTTGTCCATTTTATCGCTTACAACATAACCTACTCTTACTTTACGGTTTCCTCTATCCATATGAGGTTAAACCTCCTTTCCTATACCTAATTCTCGTTCTCTAACGATGGTTTTAACACGGGCAATATCTTTTCTAACAGCTTTTATTCTCATAGGGTTATCTAATTGACCTGTAGCCAACTGAAATCGTAAATTAAATAATTCGTTTTTTAAGTCTAACAGTCTTGTATTTAGTTCTTGATCTGTCATTTGGCGAATTTCTTTAGCCTTCATTAGCTTCACCACCCTTTTCTTCTCCATCTTCACGAGTAACAAATTTAGTCTTTATAGGCAATTTGTGTGCTGCCAATCTCATAGCTTCTCTAGCTACTTCTTCTGATACTCCACCCATTTCAAATAAGATTCTTCCTGGTTTTATGACTGATACCCAATATTCTGGGGACCCTTTACCAGAACCCATACGAGTTTCAGCTGGTTTTTCAGTAACTGGTTTATCAGGAAATACTTTAATCCAAATATTCCCGCCTCTTTTTATAGATCTTGTCATAGCACGTCTAGCTGCTTCTATTTGATTAGAAGTTATCCATGCTGGCTCAAGAGCTTGCAGTCCATATTCGCCATAGGTTATTTTATTACCTCTAGAAGCATTTCCCTTCATTCTTCCTCTATGAACTCTACGATATTTTACTCTTTTAGGCATTAACATTTTACCTTCCTCCTTCCTACAAGCTATTTATAAGCTACTTTGTTGAATCCTTCTTTTTCGTTTTATTTTCTTCATCTACTTTTTTAGTAGGAAGAATCTCTCC
>NZ_DATHXO010000380.1:0-1877 GCF_035459645.1 Schnuerera sp. | reverse complement strand
TAATAGGAATGAAAGGCCCAAATTTTCTATAACTAGCTTTGTGAATAGCTTGGGCAAATAGTTCCTTTCCTGTACCAGATTCCCCTAATATTAATACTGTAGAATTTGATTGAGCCGCAGTTCTACCTAGTTTTTTTAAATATTCCATCTTTGGATTTCGAGTGATTATACTATCGAAGGTATATCTACTGTCCTGTAATCTCTCAATTTCACCTTTATATTCATTAATCTTGTTTTCCAACTCAATTAATTCCTTAGCCATCTCCCTTATATCACTGGCATCTCTAAATAGTACTGCTCCTACTGCTCCTATTATTTTTCCTCCACGAATAATAGGCACTCTATTAGCTACCATATCGTGGCCTTGTATCCTCTGAATATGCCTTATCTCTTTTTTACCAGTTTTCACGACTACATCTAATCTAGTATTTTCTATAACATCATTTACAGGTTTACCTATTGCATCTTCTTCTTTTATTCCTAGTAATTCTTCATAATTCCATTTTACAATTTTACCTTCACTATCTACCAATGCAAAACCTTCATATGCATATTCTAAAAGGTCTTCTATCATATCTAGACTCATCTTTTCCTCTAATAGCTGACTTTGAGAATCCTTAATATCCGTTATATCTCGAATTATGAATATATGACCATATATCTTTTTTTTAACCATATATGGGATATATTTTAACAATAGATGATTGCCATTTGAATTAAATTCTTCTTCTCTACTCTTACCATCTAATATAAAAAATTCTCTCATCTTTTCATTTTTAATAAAGTCTGGAAAAGAAATGGTTTTAAACTCTTTTTCTTCAATATTTAACATTCTTAAGATAGTAGTATTTCCATAGAAAACCTTACTATTAGTATCTACAACGAGTATCCCATCAAGAAGGGAATCTAATAAAAAATTAGAAAAATCTGAATCATAGGTTGGAAAATTCATAAAATCACTCCTAATTTATAGAACACCTCGCTTAAGGATAATATCTACAATCTTTTCAGAAGCTTTGCCATCTCCATAAGGATTTACTGCATTAGCCATTTTTTCATATTCTTTTTTATCTCTTATTAAAGTATCTATTTCCTTCAGTATCTTATCATAATCTGTACCTACAAGCTTTGCAGTGCCTGCTTCAATTCCTTCAGGTCTTTCCGTCTCTTCCCTTACTACCAAAACTGGTTTTCCTAAACTTGGTGCTTCCTCTTGTAGTCCACCTGAATCAGTGACCACTAGATAGGATTTAGCCATTAAATTAGTAAAAGGTTCATAGTCTAGTGGTTCTATCAAATGAACTCGCCTATTTTCTTTAAATATCCTATTAGCTATTTCTCTAACTTTAGGATTTAAATGAATAGGAAATACAACTTCTACATCTTCATATTCTAAAGCTATTTGATTTATGGCAGAGAATATATTCTCCATAGGCTTGCCAATATTTTCTCTCCTATGGGAAGTCAAAAGTATTACTTTCTTTTCTCTATAGTTTATCCCATTTAGCAAAGGTAATTGGAATTTATAGTCCTCTTTCACTGCATACTGTAATGCATCTATAACCGTATTCCCTGTAATAAATATTTTGTCTTCTGGATATCCTTCTTTTAATAGGTTGTCTCTATTGGTATTAGTCGGTGCAAAGTGAAAATCTGTAAGTATCCCCGTAAGTTTCCTATTTGCTTCCTCTGGATAAGGGGAATATAAATTCCCTGATCTTAATCCTGCTTCAACATGTCCTATTTTTACCTTTTGATAAAAAGCTGCTAAAGCTCCAGAAAATACTGTACTAGTATCTCCTTGAACTAATAATACATCTGGCTTTACTTCCATTATTACCTTTTCTAATCCTGCTAAAGCCTTCATAGTAATCTCT
>NZ_DATHXO010000379.1:0-1617 GCF_035459645.1 Schnuerera sp. | reverse complement strand
GCTCCATTATTTTTATTCTTATTAATTATATCTAAATATAGTATATCATATTCGTGAAAATTATCTATTAAACCCTTTCTTTCCATCAAGCTTTTAAGTAAACAGAAAGATTTCATAGATATAACCATGGCTATCTCTATTATAGTGGTAGCTCTTGCTTCCATTATAGTTGATAATCCTTCACTTTTATGGGTATAGTTTTAATATAATACCTTAAGGAAAGGTTGGTGAAATGATGGAAAATTTAACTGCTAAAAAATGTATACCCTGTAGTATTGGAGCTCCAACTTTAGAACCAGATGAAATCAAAGAATACCATAAATCTTTACAAGATGATTGGAAAGTAATAGATAATAAAAAAATAGAAAAAACTTATAAATTTAAAAATTTTAAAGAAGCACTAGACTTTACTAATAAAGTAGGTAACCTTGCTGAAGAAGAAGGGCACCACCCTGATATCTATCTTTCCTGGGGGAAAGTAGTCCTCCAACTTTGGACCCATAAAATTGGCGGTCTTCATCAAAATGATTTTATTTTAGCTGCAAAAATTGATGAAATTGAAAGATAAAATTAAGAGGCGCTAGTTTAATCTAGCCGCCTCTTAATTTATATATCTGCAATAATTACTTTGTTTTTTTCTAAAGAGTTTTTAACGTCGATTATTCTTTGATTTTCTGAACCTCTAAACTTCAATAATAAACTCTTTTTTTCAATATCAAATTTACCATCTATTAAAATATCCGTTTCAAATAATAATTCCTTCCAGCCATCATTTATATCTATTTCCTTTATTAAATTTTCAAAAGTATATCCAGTATAAGTTACTATATTTAAGTTCATATCTTTAATTTTTTTGGCTAAAATGCCACAGACTTTCCCTTGGTGAAAAGGCTCTCCACCACTCAAAGTTATCCCATCTAATAAAGGGTCTTTTTTAACCATTTCCACTATTTTTTCTATATCCATATAATAACCATTACTAAAAGAATGGGTTTCAGGATTATGGCAACCTATACAGTTGTGAACACATCCTTGAGTAAATATTACCAACCTTATACCTGGTCCATCGACTATAGACTCTTTTACAATCCCTGCTATTTTTATTTTCTCTTCCATATAAACACCTCTTATTTAAAAGAACAGGATAAATGTTTTACTCTATCTCTTTCCTCAGCTCTCTTTGCATCGTTAAATCTATCTAAAGTTCCTACTAAATATCCGGTAATTCGTCTAATCCTTTCAAATTTTATATCTTCTTCTTTCCTGCCACATTTAGGGCATGTATCATTTATTATTCCAGTATATCCACAGATCGGATCCCTATCTACTGGATGATTTATTGAACCATATCCGATTCCAGATTCCTTCATAAATCTTACTACCTTTTCAAAAGCATCCAAATTTTGTGCAGGATCTCCATCCAATTCTATGTATGTAATATGACCTGCATTGGTTAATTCATGATAAGGTGCTTCTGTTTTTATCTTTTCATAAGCTGTAATTTCATAGTATACAGGAACGTGGAAACTATTAGTATAATATTCTCTATCTGTAATACCCTCCATTGAGCCAAAAATTTCTCTATCCATCTTAACAAACCTTCCAGCAGTACCTTCT
>NZ_DATHXO010000378.1:0-2782 GCF_035459645.1 Schnuerera sp. | reverse complement strand
GTATTGTTTTAATAAATTAGCCTACAATTCTTAAAATCACACAATCCTTTTTATTAAACTAATCCTAATTTACTTTATCCAATGATTTTCCACTCCAATTTCTTTTAAAATCAAATTAATATTTGTTTCATTAATACTTTTATATATTTTATAAAAATGTTCTTTAGAAATTTCATTAGTTATTACTTTAGATAAAAAATCCTTGAAATCTTTCCATTCCTTAGATTTTTCATCTAATTCTTTTAATCCTTCTATACCTGAATTTAGGTTCTTTTTCCCCATATAATAAAATTTCATATTATCATCTTCTAACCTATTCAAAGCTTTGTCAAACTCTCTATTGAAGATATCTATATATATTATATATGAGTTTACATATGATTCTCCTATCATTTCATAATATTCCTGTCCCTTATTAAAATCTCCTTTTAATAAATAATATCGTCCTTTTTCCCAAATTAATCCTTCATTTAAATCTTCATCTGGTATTAAATCGAATACTCTATTCCCTATTTTTATAAATTTTTCTTTATCTTTCATGGCTATAGATTTACATAAACTTTCCAATATGTTCTTATCCTTGGTCAAATCATATAGTCTAAAAGAATATTTTTCAGCTTTATCCGGATCTACTGTATCCTTTTTCCATCCTTTAGTATAAAGTTTTGAAAGGTAGGTTAAGGCTTCTAAATTATTTTCATCATTATCTATTTGTGCTTCATAATAATCTACAGCTTCTTCATATTTTTTTTGGAGAATTAAGTTTTCCCCCTCCGTCAATTCCCTATTTCTAACTTTTATAATAGTACCATTGTCATAAGAGGAAATTAAAGGTAATGAACTACTGATTAAAGTTCTATTTTTATCGTAAGCATTAATTGAAACTGGTACATTGTTACCAGGAAAGAAGACCCCTAAAATAGCTTGAGGATTTATTGTCATATCTTCTCCTTCATAAAATATGCCACCAAGTGCTGAATTTAATACCTCTAAACTTAAAATAGCTCTATTTTCTTTTATATGATATTCTCCATTTTTACTAGGAATAGAAAAACCTGCACTACTTCCTTCCATTTTTAGTGGATTATCAAAACTTGTTGCATTGATTGTATAGTACTCTGCCCCTTCTACTTCTTCCCAAGTAATAGTAAATTCTTCATCTTTTAATATATATTCTCCTTTAGGAATTACCATTTCCATTGGTGATACAAAATGAAAATCATATATAGTATCTTCGTATAATTCCAAGTTTCTTTTAGAGTCATCTAAATATACCATATCATAAGCTAAAAATTTGCTAATACCTATACCTATCTCATAAGTTCCTTCCTTAAATCCTACCGTTTCAAAATTTCCATTAATATCAGTTATAGCTACAAAATGCATCCCATTACTAGAATAAGTACCTGCCTCTGATATATCCCTCAGATAAATTTGAGCAAAAGGTATTGGTTTTCCATCATAGGTTGCTTTTCCCCTTATTTTTAAATCACCTTTATATTTTATAATATCCTTCATCCACAAACTGCGATCCTTTATCTTTAGATTCCCAAATAAATTGCCCTTTTCCCTATCTAGGACAGAGCTCTTATCTGCTAATTCATATACTTCCTTAGCTTTTTCATAGTCCTCCAGAGCAAAGTATATATGACCTT
Organism: Schnuerera sp.; assembly: GCF_035459645.1. Taxonomy (NCBI): domain Bacteria; kingdom Bacillati; phylum Bacillota; class Tissierellia; order Tissierellales; family Tepidimicrobiaceae; genus Schnuerera; species Schnuerera sp. The sequence goes on along the minus strand of NZ_DATHXO010000378.1, from coordinate 1,127 downwards.
TAAGGTAATAAAGTTCTATATCCTCTCTACCTTTATCCAAATAATTGTTTACAATATCCAACCCGTTATCATACTCTCCATCTGCAAAATAATAGAAAGCCCTATATAAATCACTAATATATACTAACTCTTTATTAGAGGACATCTTCCCCATATCCAACAGTTCATAAACCTTATCCAATTCCCCTAATCCAGTATAGATATCTAATATCTTTTTATATGCTTGATTATGATATTTACTATTTTTATATTTGCTTAATATTTCCTCATAATATCCTATTGCAGTCTCCACATTTTCCTTAGTTGCTGGAAAACCTCCTCCACCTTTACCCCACATTAGTATGTCATAGGTGTCTATATAGGGTAATATTAGATTGGCTAAATTATATAAGGCCTCATCTTTTTTTGTAAATGATAAGGTGTTTAAATATATTTGATAAAGTTTTATAACTTTTCCTCTGTTATTATAACTAACGTTCTTTGCTAACCGGGACATAGATATGGGTATAATATATCCAATAATAATAATTAAAGATATTATTATGATAATTATAGTTTTTGTCTTAGAACCAATCTTTTGCATTTAAATTCACTCCATTACTTTCATCACTTTTTGCTAAGTTTACATAATAGCAATATCCACATGGATATTCTCACTTTATTCCTAATTATATCATAATTTTATTATATAAATTTACCCTTTATTCTTAAGGAAAATTTATATATGTATTTCTCATTCTAAAATTTATTCATATCTTTATCTTATAAATATGCCCAAAATAGAAGTAGCATAAATTCTTTTCAAATATATTATGTGGGTTCATGTTTAATTTGGGTATATTTCTATATAAAATACATCTTATATTTATATTATGAGGAGGTTATCTTATGTTTGAAAACGATATAATCGATAAAAAAATAGAAGTTTTGCTAAAGGCACATAATGATTTCATAGATGAAACTAAAGATGAAGATATACTTTTTTATTCAGAACTAAGACATTTTTCCGAAATACATGACGGACTTTTATACTTCTTTGATGGTGAAGCCTAAGACCTCTCCCAATTTCTTGCCTTTTTTTAGTAGTAGATTTAGTTTCATTTAATGTGCAGATTTGAAATACATTA
>NZ_DATHXO010000377.1:0-3756 GCF_035459645.1 Schnuerera sp. | reverse complement strand
AGAAGGTAGCATAGTTGAAGTTAATTACGTATTGTTTAGCAAAGAGAATTATCAAGTATATAAGGAAATATTGGATAAAAAGTTAAATAAAGTAGAATAGAGTTAAATTCTTTGCTAATGGATTTATCAAGTGAATTATTGCCAGTTTTTTTATATTGACTTTTTATTCTTTATGATATAACATCTAATAAGGTATAAAATTTATACAAAGGATGTGTTTGATATTTTTGGTGATACACATAAAATCATTGGTAACAATATTCACGAAAATATCTATGATATTTACGGCATAAAACTAGATAAAGACAAATTATTATGGGGTTCAGTAGCTCCAGATATTTTACCACAATTTAGATTTCATAGACATTATAAAAAGGAAAGTTTAAATTATGTGGTAAATGAGGTTATTAAATTGATATTTATAAGTAGATATATAGAATTCAATTCAAGGATAGATCCTTTTGCAATCAAAATATTGAGTAAAAAAATTGGAATCATATCCCATTATTTAAGCGATTTTGTTTGTCTTCCTCATGCTGAGAGATGGACTTTTACTAATAGTATGTTTAAGCATATTAATTATGAATCCAAACTAAATGATTATTCTATTTATCACGACTTTAAGAAAAATGTTATTACTATAGATGATGTTGATATTTTTCAAGAACGTGTAATTAAGCTTAGACCAATTATTAAGAAATATATTAATGATGTAATTGAAGAATATTCGATTAAAACTGGATATGATAATGATTTGAACTTTGCTCTATCGTTAAATCTTAAAGTTTCTTATTTTATAATCGATACTGTTAAAGCATATACTGAAGAAGCATATAAAGACTTTGCTTTCGAATTTTAATCCTTCTTATCCTTTGATATGAAGGATTTTTTCTAACTTAATGTTATAAATAACAGAACATATAACAGCTTAGGGGGAGATATTGTGAAGAAAAACAGACTAATAATACTGACAGCATTATTAATTTTAAGCTTAATGGTTTCTGCATGTGATGCAGATACTAAAGAGGTAGTGAAGGATTATGAAGGACAATTGGTAGTCCATTTTATAGATGTAGGTCAAGGAGATAGTACTTTTATCCAATTGCCTAATGGAGAGACCTCTTTAATTGATGGGGGAAGTAGACAATATGGTGATAAAGTAGTCAACTATATAAAAAATTTAGGTATAGATAAAGTGGATTATTTAATAGCAACTCATCCCCACGAAGATCATATAGGAGGGTTACCGGAAGTAATAAAGAATTTTAAAATTGGCAAAGTATATATGCCCAATAAGACTGCTAATACCCGTATTTTTGAAGAGTTGCTATTAGAAATTGAAAACAAGAACCTAAAAATTGATTTAGCGAAGGCTAAAGATTCTATAATAGATGAAGGACAATTAAAGTTCTATTTTTTAGCGCCATATAGGGATGATTATACAGAAACAAATGATTTTTCAATTGTTTCTAAGATAGAATTTATAGATAATTCTTTTATTATTACCGGAGATGCAGAAGAAAGCTCTGAATTAGATATGATAAAGAATATGGCTAATCTAAAATCTGATGTGCTTAGAGTACCACATCATGGTGGAAGAACTTCTTCTACGGAAGAGTTTTTGACGGAAGTAAACCCTGAGTATTCAGTTATAAGTGTAGGAACTGATAATACCTATGGTCACCCTCATAATGAAACCTTACAAAGATTAGATAAAATAGATACAACTACTATGCGAACAGATGAATTGGGAGATATTGTTTTTATTTCTGATGGGAACCAATTGACCTATTTGGGAACTATTGTAGAAAAAGAGAATACACAAGTTGAATCCCATGTAGAGTACATAGGTAATAAAAACACTAAGGTATATCATAGTAAGGAATGTAATTCCTTACCTAAAAAAGAAAATCAAATTATTTTTAAGTCAAAAGAAGAAGCTGAAAATAAGGGATATAAACCTCATAAAAATTGTGTTAAATAGGGGGAGATATAGTGAAAGGTATAGTTGACAGATTTGAAGAGGATAAGGTTTTAGTAGAAATCGAAAATGATAGTGGTGTTTTAGCTTTCAATAGAGAACTGTTCCCTGATAATTTAAAAGAAGGGGATGTAGTAGAGTATGTTGGAAATAAGTTTATTGTAAATAAAGAAGAAACCTTAGAAAGAAAGAAACGTATTAACAATCTATTCAACTCTTTAATAAATAAAAAATAAACTGTTGACACTAACTGTAGAATAGCATATAATTATTTATTAATATAATGAATAAAAGCTATGAAGGGAAGAGTAGTCGTTGAGGAAGTGATAGAGAGTCGGTACTAGGTGGAAATCCGATACGAAATCTATGATGAAGAACATCCCTAAGCTTCTAACCAAAATTTGTATATATAAAGAGTAGGCTTAGACGGGTATAGTCCGTTATAAACTATACAGTATCGAATTATATTCTGTACTGTTTAAAGTTGAGCCTCTTGCTAATTAAGGTGGTACCGCGGAAGAATACCTTTCGTCCTTTAAAGGATGAAGGGTTTTTATTATTTTTGAAGGAGGAAAGAATATGAGCAGATTAGATATTAAGGCAACTCAAATTGGAATAAAAATTATAAAAGATTTTTTTGAAAGGGAATTGGCCAAAAAATTAAATTTAATAAGAGTGTCGGCTCCTCTTTTCGTTAGGCCTGAGACAGGTTTAAATGATAATTTGAGTGGAGTAGAAAAAGCAGTATCTTTTAATATGAGAAAGTATAATGAAAGGATAGAAATAGTTCAATCTTTAGCAAAGTGGAAAAGGATGGCTTTAAAAAGATATGATTTTAAGGTTGGAGAAGGTATATATGCAGATATGGACGCTATAAGACCAGATGAAGTTTTAGACCATACTCACTCTATCTATGTAGACCAATGGGATTGGGAAAAAGTCATATCCAAAAATGATAGGAATGAAAAATTTTTAAAGGAAATTGTAATAGATATTTTCCGTGTTTTCAAAAGAACGGAGAAAAAAATAAACAGTATTTTTCCTTTTATGAAAAATAAATTACCTGAACATATAAAGTTTATTACTGCCCAAGAATTAGAGGATAAATATCCAGATATAAGTCCAAAAGAAAGAGAAAACCTAATCTGCAAAGAGTACAAGGCAGTGTTTTTGATGAAAATTGGTGGAGAATTAGAATCTGGAGTTCCTCATGATGGTAGATCCCCAGATTATGATGATTGGGAATTAAATGGAGATATATTATTCTGGAATCCAGTATTGGAAGAAGCTATAGAGTTGTCTAGTATGGGTATTAGAGTAGATGAAAAGTCTTTAGAGAAACAATTAAAAATAGCTGGGGCAGAAGAAAGAAAAGGCCTTACCTACCACAAAATGCTATTGGATGGGAAACTTCCTTTAACTATTGGTGGTGGAATTGGTCAATCTAGGATATGCATGTATTTCTTAGAAAAAAAGCATATCGGTGAGGTACAAGCATCTATATGGACAGAAAACATAATTAAGAAATGTGAAATGGAAGATATCTTTTTACTTTAATGACAAAATAGTGTAAAATATATTAAAAAGGACAAGGAGTATAAAAATGTTTATCAGGCATAGATTTCCGTTTTTATTACTAGGTTTGGGCATAGGTATTATTCTAACAAATATATTCTACACTCAGTTCCCTAAAATAGAATATAGGGAATATACAGAAGAAGAAATAGTTGCAAAAGCTACAGAACTAGGTATGGTTTTTGTTAAAGAAAACATTG
>NZ_DATHXO010000376.1:0-4659 GCF_035459645.1 Schnuerera sp. | reverse complement strand
CAAAACCACCTATATGACTATGAGCATCTACTATTCCAGGGATTACTACTAAACCATTAGCATCTATTATTTCTCCTTCATCCCAACTTAAATTCTCACCTATATCTAGGATTTTTCCGTCTTCTATAAGGATATCTCCTTATCATTTTTGAATAATCTATCGCAAGCTACTAGATGTCCTTCTCCTACATCTTGGATAGCTGGATATTTTTTAAAACATTCTTCAGTAGCTTTAAAACATCTTGGTGCAAAATAACATCCTGGACCTGGGTTAATTGGTGTAGGTGGTTCTCCTTCTACTTTTATCTTATCCATGATCTCGTCTGGATTAATGGAACCACAATTTGAAATCAAGGTTTTAGTATATGGATGTTTAGGATCTTTAACAATCTCATCAGCATTACCATATTCAACAATTTTCCCTAGATACATTACAGCCACTTTATTAGAAATATATCTAGTAAGGGAAATATCATGACTGATGAATATTACAGCTGCATCTTTTTCTTTGCTCAATTTAAGAAGCATATTTATAATCTCGGCTCTAACAGAAACGTCTAGCATAGATACAGGCTCATCAGCTATTATGAATTTAGGCTCAACAAGCATTGCACGTAAAATAGATATTCTCTGTAATTGGCCTCCTGATAATTCATGAGGATATCTTTTCATAATATCCTTTGCAGGACGAAGTCCTCCAAATTCCAAAGTTTCTAGTATAATCTTTCTTCTGTCCTCTTTAGAAGTTCCAATGGAATGGATGTTTAAAGGACGCATTAAAATTTCTTCGATAGTATCCCTAGGAGTGAAAGAATCATATGGGTTTTGAAAAACTATCTGGACCAATCTTCTAAAAGCCTTAGGATCTTCTTTCATCAGTTTATCCGTAGATATATTATCTATATAAACATCTCCACCAGTTGGTTCTTCTAACCTTGCAAGGATCCTTCCTAAAGTTGATTTACCACATCCAGATTCTCCAATTACTCCTAGTATTTCCCCTTTATTTAATTGTAAAGAAACTCCATCTACAGCTTTTACAATTGCTTTCTCTTTAGACCCTATGCTCAGTCCACCTTTTACTGGATACCACATGGATACATTTTCTATATTTATATAACCTTCATTGTTTTTCATCTACATTTCACCTCCATATAGGTGACAACTTATTACTCGTTCATTGCCTAACTGAATTTTCTTTGGTTTCTTCTTGCATATATCTGTTGCATGTTCACATCTAGGTGCAAATATACAGCCTTCATAATTTTGAGATAAATCCGGTAAGAATCCGCTTATACCTTCAAGCTTTCCTTTTTCACCTTTTAATGATGGAAAAGATGCTAAAAGTCCTTTAGTATATGGATGGAAAGGATTTTTCAGTACATCTTTTACATATCCTATTTCCATAAGTTCCCCAGCATACATAACTGCAACCTTATTACAAGATGTAGCAACTACAGACATATCATGGGTGATCATTATTCTAGTCATATCTAGTTCTCTCTCCATCTTAACTACCTCATCTAATATCTGACCTTGAGTTACTACATCCAAAGCAGTAGTAGCCTCATCCATAACCAACAGCTTAGGATTATTCAATAGACTTATAGCAATGGAAACCCTTTGAAGCATTCCACCAGATAGTTCGTGAGGATAAAGATTGTATACTCTATCAGATAAATTAACCAATTCTAATAAGTAGGTAAATCTATCTAATATTTCTTTCTTAGTAGCTTTAGGATTATGAACCCAATATATATCTTCTACCTGTGTCCTTATCCTATGGACAGGCGATAATGAATTCATAGATTTTTGGAAAACTACTGAAAGTTCTTTCCACCTAATCTTTTTCAATTCCTCTTGAGATAATTTAGTTAAATCTGTTCCAAGAAAATTTGCAACTCCTGATATTTCGGTAGTCTTTTCTGGTAAAAGCCTAAGTAAAGCCATAGCTAAAGTAGATTTTCCTGAACCAGATTCTCCTACTAATCCTAAAGAATCTCCTTTGTTGATTTTGAAACTTGCATCCTTTACTGCATATACTTTTTTATATTTATTTACATAGGTTACATTGAAATCCTTTAACTCTAAAATAGTGTTATTCATTTTCTACACCCCTTTCCCTTTGGAATGTTTAGGGTTCATAACATGATTTAGTCCGTCCCCAAGTAGATAAAATATGGTAACTGTTATTACAATGGCAACACCTGCAAAAGTTGCTATCCACCATGCACTAGTTAAGAAAGATTTTCCATCATATATCATCTGCCCCCAGCTGATTATATTTGGATCCCCTAATCCTAGAAAGCTTAGACCAGCTTCAGTCAATATAGCATTTGACATACCAACAGTTGTATTTGCAATAACAGGAAATATTCCATTAGGAATTATATATTTAAATAAAATTTGTCCTTTGGTTTCTCCCATGGCCGTAGCAGCCTTTACAAAAGTCCTCTCTCTTAAGGACAAAGCTTGAGCTCTCATAAGCTTAGCATTACTTGGCCAAGTAGTAAGGCCTATTACGATCATTACATTTATAATGCTATTACCAAATAATGCTATAATAAGCAAAATTAAAAAGAAGGTTGGAAGCATCATAAAAATATTTATTATTTCAGAAACAACTCTATCTACTGTTCCTCCAAAGAATCCTGCTATCCCACCAATTAAAATACCTAATAAACCAGAAATCAATGCAGAAATAACAGCTACTTGAAGAGAAGTCCTTGTACCATAAATAATCATACTGAAAATATCCTGTCCCATTTTATTGGTACCAAGTAAATGTCCATTTTCGCCTACTTCATTTAATATATCTGGACCAAAAAAATAGGGATCATATGTTGCAATATTTGGGGCAAACATGACAATTATTAATAAAAATATAATGCCTAATATCCCAAATAAAAGCTGTTTATCGTTTAAAATAGTCTTCATCATCTTTTATGCCCTCCTTAATACCTAATTCTAGGGTCTAACACTGCGTATACAATATCAACCAACATCATAACCACTGCAACCGATATTGACATTACTAGGTATATCCCCATAAGAGTAGGATAATCTCTTTGATTAATGGCAGTAAGTACAAGTCTACCAGTACCTGGCCATGCAAATACCGTTTCTATGAGGGCAACACCTGTAATCAAATAAGCCAAAGATATGCCAAAAATTGTAACAGTAGGTAAAATGGCGTTTCTAAAAATATACTTATTAAATATCTTTTTTTCACTCATTCCTGTAGCTTTCAATGTAAGGATGAAATCCTCATTAGTTACTTGTAAAACAGAAGACTTTGCAATTCTGTAATATAAAGGAATTTGTATTAATACTAATGTTCCTACAGGCAATATCATATGTTTTAAAACATCCATTACATAAGCCATTCCTTTGTATGAAGCTCTTGGATCTGTCATTCCATAAGTAGGAAGCAGATTAAGTACAGAGGAAAATATTATAATTAGCATCAACCCTAGCCAAAAAGAAGGCATAGAATTTAAAATATAAGAAAAACCTGAAAAAATGACATCTATTGCCGAACCTTCTTTCCTAGCAGCTACAATCCCCATTAAGGTTCCTATTATTAGAGATAATATTGCTGATGTTAAAACTAATAAAATAGTAGCAGAAAGTTTTTCACCAATCATCTCACTAACAGGCCTATTATAAATAATAGATGTACCTAAATCTCCACTCATAGCAGTCTTTAAATACGAAAAAAACTGTATGTGTAAAGGTTTGTCCAATCCATACTTTTCTTCTAATGCAGCCCTTAAAGCAGGATCATCTGTTTCTTTTCCCATAAGTGTTTTTATAGGATCTCCTGGCGCTAAATTTATTATTATAAAATTAATTAAAAAAACTATTAGAATTGTTAACAATCCTGTTAAAACTCTTTTGGATACATACCTTTTCACCTAATTCCCTCCTAATATGTCATTTTGACGTCACTTTAAACCAGTGCAGTGAACATGTTCACTTTTTAAATATTGTAATAACTTTAACATGGTAAAGTACTCATGTCAATAATTTTTTTGACAATTTGGAGGATTTAAACTTTTCATTTTATGCCAAATTTCAACTTTAAATTTTCAAATTATTTGGTATAATATAAATAATAAATAACTAAAAATAGATAAGGAGATCATTATGCCGAAAAAAACGTTTTTTAATCTTCCCTCCAATAAAAAGAAGAAAATAATAAATGCTGCTTATGATATATTTATCGAAGAAGAATATGAAAACGTAAATATTAGAATGATTACCAGTAAAGCAGAAATTTCCATAGGAAGTTTTTATCAGTATTTTGAAGATAAAGATGATTTATATGTATATTTGATTAGTAGTATTGAGAAAAAAATATACAAGAGGGAACTTGATGAAAAAGGATATTTTTTAATAGATAGCGATATAATTCCTATTGAGGAAATATGTACTACAAAAGAAATCGCTTTCAATCGTACTTGGTATAGAGCACCAGTTGAAGTAATGATGAAATTCTATTTTGGTAAATATAGTAGAGAATTGAATAGTCATGTAATGGACGAGCTTATAGAACTTAAAAAAACTGATAAATTAAAAGATTTTGTCGATTTAGATTTTGTTTTTCATATATATGCAACTTCAATGTTTAATATTCAAATGTATTTTAGAAATAAT
>NZ_DATHXO010000375.1:0-3355 GCF_035459645.1 Schnuerera sp. | reverse complement strand
GTCGATATAGATGGTATGCAAAAAACCCCTCCCTTCCTATAATATTTTGGGTAATCATTATAATCTATGAATTATAATGATTAGTTAGAACTTTATCAAGATAGCAGACTAAAGCTTATCTTGTAATTATGTTATCAGAATATAGAGTATTCGTCAATTGTAAAAATATGATATAATTTGGTAGGAACTAAAGTTCTCTTTTTGGTGCCAGGCACCAAAAAAGAAACTTATTTGTAATGAGAATGTAATATAAGGGGTGGTTAAGGTTATGAGTATATATGAAAGTTTAGAATTGGATATGGGAAAAGGTGAAGTTTTATCATTGGTAGGTGGTGGAGGGAAGACTACAACCATTTTTGAATTAGGGAAAGAGTTGAAAGCTCTCAAAAAGAAAGTGCTTATTACAACTACCACGGCTATTTATGAACCGGGGGAAGAGGACTATGATTATTATTTTTTAGGTGATATAAAGTATTTTAGTCCTAAGGAAGGTAGTATTACTATATTTGGGGACAAGGTAGAGAAGGGTAAGTTATTAGGAATTACACCAGAAAAGGTAGAAAAGATAATTGAAATGGAATTATTCAACTTTTTATTAATTGAAGCTGATGGAGCTAAGAAAAAACCTATTAAAGCTCATGCATCATATGAACCGGTAATTCCGAAAAATACAACTAAGACTATAGGAATAATTGGACTTGATTCTTTGGATAAAAAAATTGAGGATATAGTTCATAGGCCAGAGATATTTATGAAGATTACAGATACAAAGTATTCTGATATAATAGATGAAGAGATTATAGTAAAATATATTTTGAATTCAGAAGGTATATTTAAAGATTCTCAAGGTTCAAAGATTCTTCTATTGAATAAGGCTTGTGATGAAAAAGGTATTTTAAAAGGTAGTAAGATTCGGCAAACTTTATTTGAAAATGGATTTAAAGGCAGTGTAATGGTTACTGATATAAAAAGGAAAAAATTTTATTAGGAGAGTTAACATGATTACTGGGATTATAATGGCTGCGGGGTTTTCAAAGCGTATGGGTGAGGATAAGCTTTTAATGGAAATAGATGGAGTCAATATGGTGGAAAGGGTTATTGGAAGTTGTAAGAACTCTATATTAGATGAAATAATACTAATATATAGAAAGGAAGAAGTAGGAAAGATTGGAGAAAAACATCAGATTAAAACCGCATATAATCCTAATGCTCATTTAGGTCAATCGGAAAGCATGAAATTAGGGATAAAGGCAACTAAAACTAGTGATGCTTATATGTTTTTAACAGGAGATCAGCCCTTTGTTACTAGTGAATTAATAGATAGATTAATTGATGAATATAAAAAAAGTGAGTATTCTATTGTAGTCCCTTATTATAATGGTAGAAATGGAACACCTACCATTTTTTCTTCTATATATAAGGAAGAATTGCTAGAAGTGGAAGGTGACAAAGGTGGTAGGGATATTATTAAGAAAAATATATCTTCTGTAAAGAAGGTAATTATAACTGATGAGAAATTAGGATTTGATGTGGATACACCGAAAGACTTTAAAGGAGTGGTATCATGACTTCATTATTGCATGAAATAGAGGAAGATGTAATGAAATATGCAAAAGTTATATCTAATGCAATAAAAGTGGATGTTGAAATTGTGGATAAATATATGAGAAGGGTTGCAGGAACTGGTATATTTAAGGATAAAATTGGAGGGCTAAATGAAGGTTCAGTTTATAGAAAGGTAATAGAAACGGGGGAACCTCAAATAATTGAAAATCCAAGGGAACATGAAATTTGTAAGGACTGTGTTTATAGGGAGTCTTGTATCGAAAAGTTGGAAATATCAACACCGCTTATTTATGAAGAAGAAATTATTGGAGTAATAGGTTTAGTTTGCTCTACTGATGAACAAAAACAAATTATTTTAGAAGATTTAAACTCTCAAATGCAATTTCTAAATCAAATAGGTGATTTTATAAGTTCTAAGGTCTATCAACACAATGAATCCAAAATGCAAGTTGAGAGGACTGAAGTCTTAAATAAAATATTAAATAATGTAGATAAAGGAGTTATAGTATTAGGTACCGATAACAGAATTACAATGCTTAACAATAGTGCCATGAGGGAATTAAAACTTTATACTAAAATTTTAGATGATAAAGTACAAATAGTAGATAAAGATGAATATATAATGGGTGGAGAGCTTTATGAGCTAATTTTAAATGAGAAAAGTTTTTTGCTTGTAGGAAATATTATACCCATCCACTCTATATCTAAGGATTATGCTAAAGTATTTATTTTTAACAATATGAGTAAGATAAATTCTGATATTTACAATATGACAACTAGTGAAAAAAGAATAGGTTTAGACGCTATAATTGGTGAATCAAAAGTAATGAAAGTTTTAAAAGAGAAGATAAAAAAGATAGCTTCAACTCAATCTACAGTACTAATTACAGGTGAAAGTGGTACTGGGAAGGAATTGATAGCAAGGGCAATCCATGATTTAAGTGATAGAAGACATAAACCTTTTGTAGCAGTAAATTGTAGTGCTATGCCAGAGGCTCTTATGGAATCAGAGCTGTTTGGATATGTAAAGGGAGCCTTTACAGGGGCTAATCCTAATGGTAAAATAGGGAAATTTGAACTTGCTAATGAAGGGGTTATACTCTTAGATGAAATAGGAGATATGCCCTTATATATGCAGGTAAAACTTTTGAGAGTTCTGCAAGAAAGAACTGTAACTAGAATAGGTTCAAATCAGCCTATTGATTTAGATATTAGAGTTATTGCTGCTACTAATTTGGATTTAGAACAGAGGATTAAAGATAACAAGTTTAGAGAAGATTTATTCTATAGATTAAATGTAATACCTATAGAAATCCCTCCGTTAAGGGAAAGAGAAGGAGATATAGAATTAATAATGAATAAGTTAATTGATAAATATGGTCTATTATTTGATAAGTATATTCATACAATTGAAGATGATTGTAAAGACACATTGTTAAATTACACTTGGCCTGGGAATGTTAGAGAACTTCAAAATACTATTGAATATATGATAAATATAGCTAATGAAAGTGGAATCCTTACAGAGGATATGCTACCAGAGAATATTTTAAATAACAAGGAATTATCTTATCATCACATTAAAAAAGAAATCAAAACCTTAGAAGAAATAGAACAAGAGTATATACAAGAAGCTTTAGAGATTTATGGAGCTAGTACAGAAGGGAAAAAATTAGCAGCAGAAAAATTAGGTATTGGTGTGGCTACTCTTTACAGGAAGATCAAGAATTAATTATCATAATGATAATTTTGCTGAAGAGTTGACCTTTAATAGTATTATTCAGGAATA
>NZ_DATHXO010000374.1:0-1948 GCF_035459645.1 Schnuerera sp. | reverse complement strand
GCCTACCCCTGGCCAGGAAAAAACAGATTCAGTTAGTACTGCTCCACCTAACAAATAACCAAATTGCAAACCCACTACTGTAACAACTGGAATAAGAGCATTTTTCAAAGCATGCTTATTTATTACTTTTCTTCTCGTAACACCTTTTGCCCTAGCCGTTCTTATATAATCTTGGCGAATTACTTCCAACATAGATGAACGGGTCATACGAGTAATAATAGCTGCTACACTTGTTCCCAATGTTATAGCTGGTAAAATTAGACTTGTAAAGCCTACATTTCCTCCAGAAGGTAATATCCCTAGTTTTACTGAAAAAAACAATATTAACATAAGTCCAAGCCAAAAGTTAGGCATGGAAACACCTAGTAATGCTAATATCATAGTTACACTATCAGTAATTGAATATTGTTTTGTCGCAGATATTATACCTACTGGTATACCTATAGCAACAGCCACAATCATCCCAGCTACTGTCAATTTTAAAGTTGCAGGAAACCTGGCAAAGACTTCATCAAATACAGGTTTTTTGGTAGAATAAGATCTTCCAAAATCACCTCTAACTGCATTCTTTAAAAATCTTAAATACTGAACTATGAAGGGATCGTTTAGCCCCATTTCTTCCTCCAACTTCTCCACCGCTTCTTGTGGAGCATTTTCTCCTAATATTATTTGAGCTGGATTCCCAGGAGTAAAGAACATAATTGTATAAACAATGAAAGTAACTCCAATAATAACGGGTATTAATAATAATAATCTTCTTAGAATATATCTATGCATACTTATTTCCTCCAATCTATATATGGAAAGCTATTAGTTGGATATTTATTTAATAAAGGATCCTCCCCTTTATTAAGAAGGATCCTTTATTTACTATATTAATATTTACTTAAAGCTTACATTATACAATTTGTGATGACCAGCTGGATGTAATCTAAATCCTTCTACATTATTTCGCATACCAACATTTTGAGTTTGGAAATACAAGAATAGTTGTGGTGCTTCTTCTACTATTAATGTTTGTGCTTTACTATAAGCATCAAGTCTTACATCTTCGTCTATTGAAGTTCTTCCTGTCATCAATAGATCATCTACTTCTGAATTAGTGTAGAATGTTCTATTACCTGCTCCACCATGTTGTGAACTGTGGAATAGAGCATATAGCCCATAGTCTGCATCTCCAGTAACAGTTACCCATCCTAAAATAAACATATCATGTTCACCTGCTGCAGTTCTTTCTAAATATGCTCCCCACTCTACTATTTCAATAGCAGCGTCTACTCCAACTTCTTTAAGGTGTGCTTGTACTAGTTCAGCAATTCTTACCCTTACTGGGTTGTCATTTGTCCAAATACTAGTTGTAAATCCATCTGGGTAGCCAGCATCTGCTAATAACTCTTTAGCTTTTTCAGGATCATATTCATAACCTTCTAGGTCTTGATTGTAGCCAAAAACCTTATCGTTAATTGGACCAGTAGCTTTTGTACCAGCACCCTCTAATACTACTTCGATTATTTCTTCTACATTTATTGCGTGGTTTAAAGCTTTTCTAACCTTTATATCATTGAAAGGTTCTTTTTGCATATTAAATCCTATATAGGATGTAGATAGAGAAGGTTCTTCTACTAATTCTAAATCTGCATGTTCTCTAACTGTTGCCATATCAATAGGTTCAATCTCATAAGCAATGTCAATTTCACCAGTTTCTAATCCTATAGTTCTATTAGTTCCTTCTGGTATATTTCTGAATACAATGGTTTTAATCTTTGCAGGTCCTTTATAGTAATCATCGAATCTTTCTAATGTCACTTTGTCACCAGCATCATGCTTTACAAACTTAAATGGTCCAGTTCCTACTGGGCTATTCTGATAATCATCTCCTGCTTCAGTTACAGCCTTTTCATTAAGAATTGAAGCTGCTGTATGCGCTAAGTGTGATAAAATTGGTGCG
>NZ_DATHXO010000373.1:0-4508 GCF_035459645.1 Schnuerera sp. | reverse complement strand
AGGTCAGTTGTTTTTCACTTAATCCATGAATAATTAAAACTAACCTTCTTGGAGTTGCCAAAGTTTCTGATTCAGAATATTCAATTCTTTTATCTTTCAACATCTCTTCAGTATTCTCTTTTAATTGCTTTAAGGCCAGATCGATATATCTTGCAGGTAATTCCTCTACTCCAATCTCTAATAGATATTTATCGTCCATTTTACATTCCCTCCTTTTTTAGAGGATATCCTTGATTTTCTCTTTGGTCTATATATTTAGACGCAACCAGCTTAGCAAGATTTCTAACCCTACTAATATAGTGGGTTCTTTCAGTAACACTTATAGCACCTCTAGCATCTAATACATTAAAGGTATGAGAACATTTTAGAACATAATCATAACAAGGTAGCACCAGTCCATCTTCAATAATATTTTTAGCTTCCTCTTCATATATATTAAATAAATGCCTTAAAGTCTCTATATTAGCTTTCTCAAAACTATATACAGAATGTTCATATTCCGGATTTTTAAATATATCTCCATAAGTAATATCTTTATTCCATTTTATTTGAAAAATATCATCTACATCTTGAAGATACATAGCAATCCTCTCTAATCCATAAGTTAATTCCGCTGATTCTAGATGACAATTAATACTACCAACTTGTTGAAAATAAGTAAATTGTGTAATTTCCATGCCATCCAACCATACTTCCCAGCCAAGTCCCCAAGCACCTAATGTGGGAGCCTCCCAATTGTCTTCTACAAACCTTATATCATGTTTTAGAGGGTCTATCCCTATGGCTCTTAAACTGTCTAAATAAATATCTTGTACATCCTCAGGTGAGGGCTTCAATATTACTTGTAATTGGTGATGTTGATATACTCTATGGGGATTTTCTCCATACCTAGCATCAGCTGGTCTTCTTGATGGTTCTACATATACCACTTTCCAAGATTCAGGTCCCAAAGCCTTTAAAAAAGTATGAGGGCTCATGGTTCCGGCACCTTTCTCAACATCATATGGTTCTAATATTAAACATCCTTTACTTCCCCAAAACTCAAGTAGTTTCAGCATTAAATCCTGAAAATACATAATTAAACCTCCTTATTTACTCATTTAAAACGAACAAAAAACCTTTGCATCCCTATAGGGACGAAAGGTTACTTCCGCGGTTCCACCCTATTTAATACCAAAGGTATTCTCTCTTGCATATGCTCAGAAGTGCCTTTCACCAACTCCACTATACTAAGCTCCCACCAGCCTTAGTTCGCTTTTATATGGAGATTGATTTCTTTCTTCCTCATTGCATATTTTATTAGTTTTCTATATAGATAATAATTTAGCAAAAAAACATAAAGTTGTCAATATGATAATCTATTAACTATCAGAGTTATCCATAGGGTTTTGGGTGTTTTTTGCCATTAAATTATTAATATTAATTACTTCTCCATCTTCTTTTAAGACTTCAATTGTGCACTTTGAAACAATAGCACTACCTAGTCCTATTAAGGCTAAAGGTACAGATATAATACTTCCTAAAGCAGCAGCTGTTACTGGTATATTCATCAATATTTCTCCATCTTTCTTTACTGTAATTTTAGTTACATTTCCTTTTCTGAGTATTTCTTTTACTTTATCAATCATCTGTTGACTTCTATCTGCTACATCATCTGACCAAGAAGTTCGATTTTTTTCAATTAAAATAATGGCATCTACTACATCTCCATCTGTTCTTTCTAAAGCATCTTTAGCCTCTGCAAAAGTTACACCTGTTCGTTCTACCACCATATCGACTTGTTCTAGGGAAATATCCATTTTATTCGCCTCCATTATTATTCATTGATTTTAATATATTTAAAGAATTAAATTGATCTCTTTCTATTTTGTTCAATATGTATTTTACCATAATCTCATGTAATTTAAACGTAGTATCTTTAGGAATTTTTAATGAAGATAATTTATCTAAAGGTGTATATAGTAAAGCTTTCATAGCTTTATACATGGATATATCCATATTTTCACAATAAGGTTCATTAGATGAGCAACTAGGACAAATTATACCTCCTTGATTTATACTAAATTTAAAATTTTTAAAACCTTTTCTTCCACATGCAACACAACCTTCTATAGAAGGTCTATAACCTAAGAAGGAAATGAATTTTAGCTCATATGATGATATGAATTTGTAATAATTGTTATCTATTTTAGATAAAATTTTCAAGCCTTTGATTAATAGCAAAAAAAGCTTTTCACTTTCTTCTTCTTCTAAAATAGATAAATCCACTAACTCTAACATATAAGATCCATACATCATTCTATGAATATTTTCTCTAATCGAGTAAAAAGAATCTATAATATCTGCCTGATTGATATAATAAAAATTTCTACCTTTGAATAGATAATAACTATTATATGAAAAAGGCTGAGTATTGGCTATTAATTTACTTTTTGGCCTATATGCTCCTCTTGCCATTACATGAATTTTCCCATTCTCTCTTGTAAATATTGTTAATATTTTACTTGTATCTCTAAATCGAAGCTCTTTTAAAACTATACCTTCTGTTTTTGTATACATCTTATTACTACCTTCCTATTTATAACCAAAATATTTGATTTTACCTTCTTTTTCCCTCCAATTTTTTTCTACCTTCACCCACAATTGTAAATTAATTTGACTACCTAATAAATTTTCTATATCTATTCTTGCATTTTTTCCAATTTCTTTAAGCATTTTCCCACCTTTTCCAATTATAATACCTTTATGAGATTCTTTTTCGCAGTATATATTTGCATGAACATCAATTAAATCTTTCTCTTTTCTTTCTTTTATTTGTTCTATAGATACATAAATACCATGGGGTACTTCTTCTTGTAAACTTTCCAGTGCTTTTTCTCGGATTATTTCTGAAATAATAAATCTTTCTGGTTTATCTGTAATCATGTGTTCTGGGAAGTACTGAGGCCCTTCAGGCAACAATTTTTTAATTGAATCTATATAAATTTGAATATTTTTTCCATCTATTGCTGATATAGGGATAATTTCTTTAAACATATTCATCTTCTCATATTTTAATATCAACTGGTTCGTTTCATCCTTGCTTATCTTATCAGTTTTATTAATCAATAAAATTATTGGTGTTTTTACACTTTTCAATTGTTCAATAATATAACTATCTAATTTACCTATTTCTGAACTTTCATCTACCATAAATGAAATTATATCCACTTCTTCCAAAGTCTCTCTGGATATTTTTAACATATATTTCCCTAGTTTATTTCTAGGCATTTGAATGCCTGGTGTATCAAGAAAAACAATTTGAAACTCTTCTTCAGTATATACTAATTGAATTTTGTTTCTAGTTGTTTGAGGCTTATTAGAAATAATAGATATTTTTTCACCAATTATTTTATTTAAAAGTGTTGATTTCCCCACATTTGGTCTGCCTATCACCGTAACAAAACCTGATTTATACATTTGATCACTCCTAAATCTTTTCATCTAAATCTTCTGGCCCAAAACTATAAGGTAACAATTCATCTAATTTATATTCTTTAAAATCTTCTTCGGTATTAGCTATTATAATAGTTGCATCTTTTCCAAATTCTCTAATCACCTGTCTACATACTCCACAAGGATACGTATAATCAGAATCTCCAACAATTGCTATAGTTTTTATATTTCTATGCCCTTCCGATACCGCTTTAAAAATCGCCGTCCTTTCTGCACATAAAGTAGGAGAATATGAAGCTATCTCTATGTTACATCCTGTATATACTTCTCCATCTTCAGTTAATAAAGCTGCACCTACTCTAAACTTAGAATAGGGAACATAAGCTTTTTTCTGTGCTTCTAAAGCTTTTTTTATCAATTGTTTTTTTTCCATAAAACCACCCTTTATAGTCTATTTATTATTCAATAATTAGATCTGGATCTGTATTTACAACTTGAACCCAAGTTGTTCCTGGATTCAAATCTATCATATTGCCTAATTCATCATAAAAATGGGTTTTACTATTTCTAGACTTTTTTACCCATTTTATATTTATGCCTCTTCCATTAGTTATGTATTTACCCTTACCTTCACCTACCAAATCAATTGAAAGTCTTCCCAGATTATCTATTACTCTTGTTTTTGCCTCTTGTATGATAATATTATTTGCAATTATAGGAGAATTATCAAATTCATCTATATGACTAACGCCATCTTTTTGGCGATAGTATAGTTTTTCCTCTGAATCATATATATATTTAGTTGTATTATTTTTATAGTAGTTTATTAATACTTTTTCTGCTGAAAATCCATCTAAATTTACTTCTTCTTCAGCAAATTTAAAGCCCTCATAATCTCCTGTTTGCCTATATCCTCTTTCCAATTGGCACTCTCTGATTACTTCCATACTAGTATATGTATTATGTGGTGCTCTTTTACCTACTTCTTTGTTCTTCCATAATACTTTATTTGAAGAAGAAAGTCCATCAATATCAGCTAACTTTAAATTAATGATATCCTGTTTAGCTTGAGG
>NZ_DATHXO010000372.1:0-3853 GCF_035459645.1 Schnuerera sp. | reverse complement strand
CAATGATTGGGATATAGGTGAAATTTTGATAAGAATTTTGGTAACTGCAATAGTAGTTGGAATTGCAGCTTTCCTAACACCTGGATTTTCTATAAATAGTTTATGGAGCTTAATTTTAGCGGCTGTAGTCATAGCTTTATTGGACTATGTTATACAAAGATTTACTGGAGTTAATGCCACACCTTTTGGTAGAGGTATTACAGGTTTTATTGTAGCCGCAATCATTCTTTATGCTACCAAATTTATAGTTCCAGGTTTCAACATATCTATATGGGGAGCAATAATTGGAGCCTTAGTAATAGGTATAATAGATGTAATAATACCTGGAAAAGCAATGTAGTAAAATAACAAATAACCCTCTAATGAAAATTAGAGGGTTGAAATTTATATATAAATAATATACAATGATTAAGGATACCTAGATGGGGTATATAAAAGATAGCATATTAAAAGTGGGAGGAAATGATAATGAAAATCGAATTAACTGAAATGGCTCAAGAAGAGCTTAAAAAAGTATTAGATTCAAGAAAAGAAAAAAAGCCTTTAAGAATTTATATTGCAGGCTATGGCTGAGGTGGCCCATCATTTGGATTAGCTCTGGATGAGCTGAAAGAAGGAGATGCCTCAGTAAATGTAGGTGACTATACATTTTTAATAGAAGATTATTTAACAGAAAGTTTTGGTTCTTTCACTATTGATTATAGTGATAATTGGCTAAGGAAAGGTTTTTCAGTCATACCAGACAGAGGAGTTTCGTCTTGTTAAATAGATATTTTACAAAGGATAGGCAATTTTAAATTGCCTATCCTTTAATTTTATTATCCGATATTTAATAAAAGCTTGAATATGTGTTACAATAATATGAGAAGTATAAAATTTTTCTTGAAAATTTAAGAAAAATTTTATAATCTATTATTGTATAAAAATTGTTTCCCTAGGAGGAATATAGGAGGTGATGATTAGTGGATTCTGGTCCTTTGCCTAGGTTTAGTGTAAATATTATTAGACAAAAATTAAATAGGAAGAGCCCTAGTCATTACCATAAGCTAGAATTCTTCCAAGGGGGGTTAATATGGATGAAAGAAGATTAAAATATTTAATCCAAGAAAAGAAATATGTAACGTTAAAAAAAGAATTGGAAGAAATGAATGAAGTAGATGTAGCTGAAATATTGGAAGATTTAGATATTCATACTGCCTTATTGATATTTAGAATGTTGTCAAAGGATTTAGCTGTAGATGTATTTGCACATTTTTCAGTAGAACAACAAAGAGATATAATAGGATTGGTAACAGATAAAGAGTTAAAACATATTGTAGAAGAGCTATTTTTCGACGATATGGTAGATATTATAGAAGAGATGCCAGCTAATGTAGTAAAGAAAATTTTATTACATGCAAAAGAAGAAGAAAGAAATTTAATCAACGAATTTTTAAGATACCCTATAGATTCAGCAGGCAGTATAATGACCATAGAATATGTAGACTTAAAAAAGGCTATGACGGTAAAAGAAGCCCTAGAACATATTAAAAAAACAGGTCTAAATAAAGAAACGGTCTACACTTGTTATGTAACGGATAAGAACAGAAAATTGGAAGGCATCGTATCTTTACGAAAACTGGTAATTAGCGATGAAGAAAAAACTATTGAAGATATAATGGATAGAGATGTAATTTATGTTCATACCCATGACGATCAGGAGACGGTTGCAAGTATTTTCAAAAGATATGGATTTTTAGCATTACCTGTAGTAGATAAAGAAGATAGGCTAACAGGAATAATAACTGTAGACGATATAATGGATGTAATCGATCAAGAAACTACCGAAGACTTCCAAAGGATGGCAGCCATGTCTCCTACAGAAGAAAAATATCTTGATGCCAGTATTTTTAGTTTGGCAAAACATAGAATTATATGGTTACTAGTATTAATGATTTCTGCTACTCTTACAGGCGGTATTATAATGAAGTATGAAAAAGTTTTAGAAACTGTAGTAGTTTTAACGGCTTTCATACCTATGCTAATGGATACAGGAGGTAATTCAGGAAGCCAATCTTCGACTTTAATAATTCGTGGTATAGCTTTAGGAGAAGTAGAATTAAAAGACGCTGGAAAAGTCATATGGAAGGAATTCCGAATAGCTATTATTGTAGGTTTAGCCTTAGCAGTGGTTAATTTTTTTAGGATTTATTTTTTTGATGGTGTAGGGGTATTAATATCTTTTACTGTAACTTTTACTTTATTCGTTACAGTAGTAATATCCAAAGTAGTAGGGTGTATATTGCCTATGATAGCAAAAAAATTGAACATAGATCCAGCCATAATGGCAGGACCTTTAATTACTACAATTGTAGACGCTTTAAGTTTAGTAGTCTATTTTTCAATAGCCTCTTGGCTATTAAATATATAAATAAAAAGTTGGTTTTTACGATGAATGTAAAAACCAACTTTTGTTTATATGGATGAATCTATATAATATATTTTTCTAAATCCTTGCTGAACTCTTCAGATACTTTTTTAAATTCCATTATCTTTTCAGTCATACTTTTTATTTCATCAGTATAGGCAGTTACGTTGGCGCTAACTTCTTCACTAGAAGCAGAATTTTCTTCAGCTATAGCAGCTAAGGATTCTATATGTTGTGATATTTTATTCATAGACATAGTTTCTTTATTTAATTCATTAACCAATTCTATTATTAAATCCCCTACATTTTGAATAGACTCAACAGTATGGCTTGTTTCTATTGAAAGGTTCTTTAAATTGGATTTTTCAGTATCAAGTATATCATATTGGTTTTCTATATCTGAAACTAATCCATCAATCTCCATAACGAAAGTCTTTAGAATATCATTAATACTTTGTACAGCTTCCTTTGAACCCTCTGCTAACTTTCTTATCTCCATAGCAACAACAGTAAAGCCTTTACCGTATTCTCCAGCCCTGGAAGCTTCTATACTGGCATTCAATGCAAGTAAATTGGTTTGTTCTGCTATCCTTTCTACTGTTTCTACTATCTCTGTAACATTTTTAGCTCTGTTTTGGAGCACTATACTCTTTTCCTTTACTTGAGAAAATTCTTCTATTACTTGATTCAAACTATCGGAACTATATTTTAATTCTTCAAATCCAGTCCTTGTCTTATCCACAGCTATCTCTAGTTCATCTTTACCTTTATTTTCCTTTTCAGCAATATGGTTGAGAACCTCAATACTATTGTTTAGACGGTATGCTGCATTTTCTGTTTCCTCTGCCTGATTAATAGCACCATAGGCAACTTGTTCTACTACGGAGCTGATATCCTGTGATGTAGTACTCATATTATTAGATATTTGATTAAATTTATCTCCAAATACATTTAATTCATCGGTAGTTGCTTTATAGCCTACGAAATCAGTTTTTATACTAGTTTTAATATTATTAAGTCTATCATTTATATCTTCAAAAAAATCGTTTGTAAAAATATTCCTTTCGAAGGATAAATCCTTTTTTTCAATATCCTCTAAGGATTGAAATACACTTTTTAATGGGCTTAAAAGTATTTTTCCTATTATAGTTGGAATTAAAAAAGATAGAATTAACGTCAAAGGAACTAATACGTTTTTTTCCATATAATTAGATAAAATAACTAAAGGAATACCTACTAACAATAAAGAAGCTAGTCCTATTTTTCCTTCAAAATTTTTGATAAAACCGAAGGATAAAAATTTATTAAAACCATATACTTTTTTGTTATAAACTTCCTCTTGGAAGGTAATGGATATCTTTGTATATCCATCACTTTTTTCTAAAGTTTCAACTTGGATATCTTCTTTATAGTATTTAGCAGCTCCTTCCAACATACCATGAAAAT
>NZ_DATHXO010000371.1:0-3813 GCF_035459645.1 Schnuerera sp. | reverse complement strand
TATGTTATGGACATGTTCCCAAGTACAAAAAAGACATTGAATGTCATCTGTCCATTCAACGTCTTATAACCTGTCAAACCATTAGTATAACTGAGTTTTATAGCTTTTCAATCTTCACGATAACTTCCGCCGTAGAATATTCCCAATCAGCCTTCGCTATCGCTCGTCTTCTTGGACATTCCTGACATGAGACGTACATCTGCTTCTTCAGCACGGGACAGCAAAGCTGTCCCCTACTTCACAAGCAGTGTTACGGCTTCAACGTGCCTTGAGAGGTCAATAAAGATGTCGTAAGTATATGGCATCCCCTTGGTGGTAGTATTATCTCCGAAAATAATAGCTCGATTTTTTCTTATACATTTTTTTATACATCTTTTTATATATTTAAGTTATTCCTTTCTTCATTCTAATGCTTATTAAATTAACACAACAAAACCCTCAAATCTACTCATAATTTTCTTGAGGGCTTTGCTCCATATAATTTATCTTTTACTTATCGTCATAATGTCCTTTACATTGAGTTATTTCAATTATATTATTCTGTATTCTATAAACTAATCGATTTTTATCATCAATTCTTCTTGACCACCATCCAGATAAATTACCCCTTAATGCTTCAGGTTTTCCTATTCCTTCATTGTGATTGCGATCAATGTCTTGAATAAGCTGATTTATTCTCTTTATTGTCTTTTTATCTTGTCCTTGCCAATAGATATAATCCTTCCATGCTATTTCTGTAAAATTTATCTTCATTGTTCCATTTCCTTCAACTCTTCTAATGACTTAGAAACAAACTTGCCTTCACTTGCCTCCTTAATAGATTCTTGAAGTACTTTTATATTGGATTCATTAAAAAATGGATCTACTTGTGTTGTAATTTCAAATGGTATACCACCCTGCCTAATACTTTGGCGTATGAATACATTAAAGGCTGTTGACATATTTAAGCCTAATTCTTCAAATAGGACTTCTGCTTGTTCTTTTAAATTATCATCAATACGAATATTTATTTGAGCCATATTAATCACTCCCTTTAAGTATATTATACTAAATTGTATATACAATGTCAATGCGTTGTATATATAGTTTCTTTTATCTTATGTATTTATTATAAAAATTATCAATATAATATAAGTAGATCTTGTTTAATTTATCGTTATTGCAGTAAAATTAAACCTTTTTCCCTAAAATCTCTTTTCCATCCATCATAATAAATATTGGAATATAACCATTTACCCCAGGATTCATAATCATTTTCATAAGATATCTTAAGATACCTTATCAAACCTTCAGCCATACTGGCCCCCATTACATAATTGTGAATATATACTGGATCTATACTTCTAAAGGAATCCAATGCCCAAATACTGGTATCCTTTATTTCTACACCCAATTTCTTATAATGATATTCAAACAATTCTTCTGCTCTATTTGGATGTTTCCATAGATCAAATTCATAAATGGCACTAATTGCACATCTAGTGTATTCTAATGTCATTAATTCCTGTATCCTTATTTTATCTTCACCATTTAATAATAATACAGATGCAATATACTCAAATATAACTGCCATTGACTCATCTAGACTAAAGGGTAAAATTCTAAACAATCCTTCCTCCTTGTTCAAACCATAATTCATAACATGACCCAATTCATGAAATAAGGTTCTTAAACTATCTAAAGACTTTATCGGTTCTACAGCCATTCTCATATTATTGGGTTCAAGTTCAGTGGCATATCCAGAAAATCCATCTTCTACATATTTTATTTCTACCTTTTCCATTAACCTTGGAAATCCTGATGAATTTAACAGTTTCTCGATTAACATATTAGAATCATAATCTTTATTTTTTCTATCTATTTTATCTAAGTCATCAAACCAATTTTCAAAGATAATATTATATTTTTTTATTATTTCGATTGCCTTATGAAGATTTTTCTCCAAGTAATTATGTAATAAGATATTTAATTCTTTATAATCTACACCATTGGTTTCTAATATCAAATCAGGATAGGAATCGTATCCATTTTCAATAGCCAGTGCATTTCTAATCTTCATTAACTGTAATACATCCTTTTTCATTTTATTTGCCATAACTGACCTATACCTATAATCATCTTTCTTAATTTCTTCTGATATGTCCGCACCATAGTTCTCCAAATCATCAATATAATTTCTTAGTTTTGAAACTTCTTGATTTCTATCAACCTTTTCCCTTATAATTATTAAATTAGCAACCTGACTCTCACGGTCTAATATTTCTATTTTATTTGAATATTTATTTACTAATTCATATATTTTATTATCTAGAATTCCCAGATCATGATTTCCACCCTCAAAGTAGTTATCCCATTGTTGTTCCTTTGATTCTCTATATAGTTTAAGATATTCATTTTTAAAAGTATTTAACATAACATATCTCCACGAATATGCTCACATTTCTTATCATCCAAAGAGTATATTTTATCCATTCATAATGGTTTTCTTATAGTTAATTACTTCCTAATTTTCATATGCAATATACCAAATACTGTCACCAATAAATCCCATTTTTCTATATAAATTTATTGGATTACTAATATTGTTACAGTCTCCAGATACAGTTGTAAACTTTGCCTTTTCCTTCATTCTCCTTAACAGCTCAGCAACTAGGAATTTTCCAAATCCCTTTCCTCGATATTCTGGTAGCACCTGTATCCATTCTAGTATACCCTCTTTTACAAGGGAATCAAAATCTGCAATTCCAAATGCAACGAGCATATAAATACCATTATTCATTTTATCAATAAATATCCATAGTTCATTATTATATACATCACTTTTTGTGTATTCCTTTAATTTATCTCCTCTAATGTCTGTATTTGAATAACAAATTTGGATTATAGGATCAAAGGTTCTATATCTACACTTCTCAGGTATATCTTGATTATCTATTTTCTCCAAATTATGTTTAATCCTGAAAAACTTATCCACTTTAACGAATCCCTTTTTGGTATTCGCGCATAGTCTATTCCATTCAATTTCATGATATACTTTTATATTATCAGGTATAGTGATTGTAGTTTCTTTCCAATATGGTAGTGCTGAATAATCACAAGGATTTTTTATATAGGATAATCTGTTATGTACATCATTACAATAATTATCCCAGTTTAACCGAAAGAAATCATTTGTAACAATACAATCCAATAGATCCAATGCTGATTTAACCCCTCTTTCCTTACAATCATTAACATTTATAATGTAGGCTTCCCAATCTAATATATCACTTTCTTCAATTGTTGGTATGCATTTATAACCATTTTGAATTAGGTAGGTAGTTCTAGTATGCCCATCAGTCATTACCATATCTTGTCCTAATCTTTTTATAGGTATAGGCTCAAATACATCTATATTAAATTCTTTCTCCAATAAGATTAATTTCTCTTCATTTATATAAAATTGCGATGGTTGAAGTTTACCTGCTACAATCCAGATTATCTCATTTTTATCCATTCTAATACCTCTTATTAATATCATAATTTTATTTAGAAATAGTATATCTAAGTTTTACGGAAGTTTTCACAAATATTATAAAAATCAATATAATACTTATAGTCATTGTACCATACAGACTTTATCTAATAAACCTATATTTACCATCTTACATATCCTTAGAATAATGAATTTCGCCTTAACATATACACCACATATCTTTAATGGATATGTTCCCAAGAACAGAAAAGGCATTGAATGTCATCTGCACATTCAATGCCTCATACCCTTACTATTGCTACATTCTATAGTTTTTTCAGCTTCACGATTGCTTCAAC
>NZ_DATHXO010000370.1:0-1961 GCF_035459645.1 Schnuerera sp. | reverse complement strand
CTGACGGCTCTTCTTTTACAATCCGCTGTATCTTGCCGGGCGTGTAATTCATTTGTATAAGCTTCAAAAATATTTGACCTAGAAGCTTTTGGCTAAGATCTAATTGATCAAAGAGGCTCTGAAGTGTTGTAAGACCTGCACCTTGCCTAAGCATAGATAAGATACCTGCTTTATCATCTTGCGCGGATCCAAGAAGCTCTTCATTCACACCTGATATCTCCATAATTTCTTTAGATAAAATGGTAGAAAGCTCTATCATGGATTGCGGGACCTCAGGTGCTTGAATTCTTTGAACATCAGTCATCTCTGCTTGATCTTTTAATGCTATACCACGTCCCTGACCGGATAAGAAGACATCTTTAGGATTTATTAATGAATTTTCTTTATATACCCATCCGGAATTTACTTGAGATTCTAAAATATCAAGTTCAATATTTTTACGTCGATTATAAAGATACTGAGCATCTCTTAATCCACGTACTACACCCTGTATACGATCAGGAAAGTATGGAAGTTGTGGATTGTAATAAGCAAAAACAGGAACAAACGGATAACAATCAAGCCCGGTAGGTTGTGGTCCGTCATACATTACGCGGCCCTGTACTACTATTGCTAACCTTACTGTCGGGACATCCTGCTTCATAACAGTAACTTGAGGGTATATAAGTAAAAACTGTTCTAAAGCTTCATCATCCTCTGAGTTCCATTCCATACTTTCACCCGTTTGTGTGTCTACGAGCATCTTTTGAGGCCTATAATCTCTATAATAAAACTCATCATAAACAAGTAAGTCTTGCATACCTATAGAGTAAGATTCAGGCATATATTGAAATTTACCATCAGGATTAGATTTAATAGGATGTAAATCCATAATCTCATCTTCCTTGTTAGGTAAAAGTGTTAATATCTCTTTTTTAGTTAAATAAGAACGCTTCCATATGCCGTTACAATCAGATAAATCAGCCTTTCTAAAGTATGGATCTATCATGAATTCATTATAAGAGCATTTATCTAGTTTTATTTCACCGGATATAGGATCATGTCGATAATCTATCCATACTTGAAGCATATTAAGGCCCGTAACAAGGGCTCCGTGAAAAGCATCAGATATAGTATAAAGAACATCTTCTTTGCGGTTTATATGCCAAAATATTTCGGTAAATTGATCAGCTGTTTCTTGACTACCGTTTTCTACAGGAGTAGCTATAATAGATTTTCTGTTTTGCCTTTGATATCCGCTGATCATATTAATCATTCGGCGGATACGATTAAAGTTAAATTGATTTCTTCTGGATTGAGGAATATTTCCGTAAAGCGAGTTCCACAGTTTTTGGTCGCCCGCTTCCATACGGCTATCAGTGTCTGCCTCCCCCCAGAAAGATTGATTAATTGTAATACTTTGCGAATAGAAGCGCTCCATCTTGTTTAAGAGTGGCCTATCTTCTTCATTATAGAATTCATTGCCTATTTTTGGAAAGATCATTACATACACTCTTTGAATCTTATTTGTTATCAAAGAAAAGGTATTAGGTTCAATCCATAAAATCAACCCCTCATGCAAAAGGAGTACTAAATACACAAGGGGTTGATAAACAGTAGTATTGTGATACTATTATAACATAATACCGATAAGTCTACAGTATTATAAACAAAGAGCGAACCTGGAGAGGATTTTAAACCTTTTCAGGTTCATTATCTTCTTCAACTACATAACTCAAGCTGTATGTATAATAATCGGAGCTGAATGCGTGCACATTCCTATTCGTGTAATTCCAATCTACAAAATTTTTACGAGTATCATCTCCTAAATTATCCCATATTTCCCCTGTTATATTCTCAAAATCAGCAGTAAATAACGTGCTTGCACGGCCCATAAAGTTCTTAAAGATACTAACTTTTAGTTTAGTGCCTATAATTTCTGATAGCATAGCAAAGTAACCTAATAAGAAATCTTTATAGTG
>NZ_DATHXO010000369.1:0-1873 GCF_035459645.1 Schnuerera sp. | reverse complement strand
TGTGATATGGCTAATCCTGCTGCATCATCTGAAGCTTTATTAATCCTTTTTCCTGATGATAATCTTTCTAAAGTTTTTTCCAAACTATTATTAGTTATTCCCAACATCCTATGAGTGTTCAATGCTGGTATATTATTGTTTATTCTCATCTTTATCTCCCTCCATATTATTTACATTTTCTATAAAAGATAAGGTCTCCCCAAGAACTTGAAATAATTCCTTAGGAACCTTTTCAATGTTTTTCATAGCTAATTCTTCTTTTATGTCTATTTTATTTTCAATCTTCTTTTTTTCATAAGCCTTTTTCAATTGTTTTTTGGAAACTAGCCTTATCTTCATAACCTCACCTAAAGTATATTATTATGTTCTATTTTCTCTAAGGTATATCCTATTTTTTCTAATCCATCTTTAAGTAAACTTTCATTCTCCTTAATCAGCTCATCATTAGCTATATTAAAATCTACATATACCTTTTCATCCTTCACCTGTAAATTAAACTTTACTTGTCCTAAATTCTTCATATTCACATTAAGATAAAATTTCATATCATCTTTATTAATCCCTTTGTTGATATTAGGAATAATTAAATTTACATTGTTATATCCTTCTTCTGTAAATATAGGTAATTGAAGTACTAAATCATCTGTAGATAATTGGTTTTGCAAATCTAAATACTCTTTAATTTGTTTTAAATTCTCCTCCTTATCTCCATTATTAGAATTAGAAAAACCACTTAAATCTTTAAAATTATTTATTGTTTCTTTATAATCTTCTTTGACTTCTTCTTTGCCTTTTTTAAGGGCTGTGGAAAGTTTTTTAATTTTATTTTCTAATATTTCTATATTTTCTTTTAGCTCTTTGCTATAATTGTTCTTATTGGTTAAGAAATTATTAAATAGATTCCCTATACCCTTTCCATCATTTAAAATAGAATTTATATTATTAATTTGATTTATAGACATATCTAATTGGTTTTTCATTACCACAGGTATTAAAAATTCTTCTTTTCCTTGAAGGTGTTTTATTTCTTTGATTAATTTTTGAGTTTCTCTATATCTATTTACTTTCTTGTCTATAAATTGATTCAATTCTTCCAAAGCCATATGCTCTAATGCTAGTCCTTCTTTAATACTCATCTTTATTAAATTTAATGTAGTATTGGATTTAGCATTTAAATATTCCTGTCTAATTAAATTTTCTTCTGTTTTGGCTATAGGTTCAACTATAACTTCATTTTTTTCCACTATTTCTAAATGAGAATTATATAAATTATTTAATGTGATATTATTAAATCTTCTTGATGTAAAAGCTATAGTATTTGAATCTAGTTGTCCCAATGTATTAAATATATTGTTAATAGTCCTAGCTTTTTCAACTACTTTTCCATTTAATCCTTCATTTATGTTGGTATTTGTAGATATTATTTCCTTTAAGTTTTCTATTTTAAAATCTTCTTCATTTTTTATTAACTGGAGTAATTCTTTGTCTGTAATGGTTTTTAAATTTTCTATTTCCTTTAAAATATCTGATGATTTTTCTAAAGAATCCTTAGCTTCTCCCCTGTTTTGTAGTTTCAATTTATTTAACAATACTGATATATCTTCTTTCAGTAAATCTATCTTTTCTTCCATTAGTTGAGCTGCTTTATCCTCATCTAAAAGATTTATTAATTCATTTAGTTTAGATTTCATATCTAATATTTTTTCATAATTTTCTTTTGTTATCTCTACTTCATTTAATAAAAATTCTCTAATAATTTGTATATTTTCTCCTTTTGCTTCTAGATTTAAATCCTCTAATATTTTTAATATATATTCTAAGTTTTCTTCCTTTTCTATAGTAAATTGTTCATATAAAGGAGATATAATATTTT
>NZ_DATHXO010000368.1:0-2356 GCF_035459645.1 Schnuerera sp. | reverse complement strand
AAAGGATCACTACATCTTTTCCATGTTCAACTAATCTTTTAGCCCTTTCAAGAACTATCTCAGCTACTTTAGTATGATGATTTGGTAGTTCGTCAAAGGTTGAATAAACTACATCTCCGTCTACAGATCTTTTCATATCTGTAACTTCCTCCGGTCTTTCATCTATTAAAAGAACTATAATTTCTATTTCAGGGTGATTTTTAGAAATGGCATTAGCAACAGACTTTAGAAGTGTTGTTTTACCAGCCTTTGGTGGAGAAACAATCATGCCTCTCTGTCCTTTTCCAATTGGAGCAATTAAATCGATGATTCTGGTTGAAAGATTATTCGGAGCAGTTTCCATAGCAATTCTTTTCCTTGGATATATTGGGGTTAAGCTATCAAAATCTGGCCTTTTTAGACAAGTTTCTGGTTTTAGGCCATTAACACTTTTTACATAGAGAAGTGCTTTATACTTTTCTCCTGATTTTGCTGGTCTTGTAATACCGAATACTTTATCTCCAGTTTTAAGTCTAAATCTTCTGATTTGGGAAGGGGAAACATAAATATCATTATCTCCCGATAAGTAGTTGTCCGATCTTAAAAAGCCATATCCATCTTGGTGAGTCTCTAATATTCCTTCGGCGCCATTAATATTTTCCATCTGCTCTAATTCTTCTGTAACTTTTTCAGGCAATTCCTCCATATCAATATCATTAATGTTTATTGTCTCTGTTGACTTTTTCTCAGGTTCTTCCTTTTCTTCTTTTGCTGTCTCTTTTAAAATCATGTCTATTAATTCATTTTTTCTATATTTAGTAATGCTTTTAAGACCCAAGGTTTTAGCTATAACCCTAAGATCCTCCAACTTTTTTTCACGTAATATACTAGAATTCAAAAAAACTACACCTCCATAATATTTAAAAAGCTACCGCTTAGATTAAAGCCTATGATTTCCATAGCGGGCTTATGTTGTTTAAAGATAACTGATTTCTGTTAATTATATTTTGGAATAACCTCAAGAAATGCCAGACAGATGAGTATTATTAGGATAATAATATCATTATAATATTTATAAGTCAAATCTAATTATTTTGCATATTCAGGTTTTTTATCTAACCTATGTATAGCTTCTATAAACCTTATGGTACCTGTTTCCGCTCTCATTACTACTGAATAGGTTTTAGCTGTGTTGTTTTCATAGTATACAACACCTTTTAAAAGCTCCCCATTAGAGATACCCGTTGCTGAAAAAATTATCTCATTCCCCTTTGCTAGGTCATCTATGGTAAGTAACCCATTCACATTGGGTAATCCCATTTCTTTACATCTTAATATCTCCTCTTCTTTTACAGGATAAAGACGTCCTTGAATTTCTCCACCTAAACATTTTAAAGCTGCCGCTGCAAGAACTCCTTCTGGTGCTCCACCAATACCCATTAAAATATCTACTCCAGAATCTTCAAAGCAAGTAGCTATAGCTGCAGCCACATCTCCATCTTGGAAAAGTTTAATTCTAGCTCCAGCTTTTCTAACTTTTTCAACTAATTCCCTATGCCTTGGTCTGTCTAACATAGTTACCGTTATATCTGAAATATCTTTATTTAAAGCCTTAGATAGGTTTTCTAAATTTTCTTCTACAGTCCCATCTAAAGATACCTTTCCCGCTGCCTTTGGTCCTACAGCAATTTTATTCATGTACATATCCGGTGCATGTAATAAACATCCTCTTGGAGCTACAGCTACTACTGATATAGCGTTGGATAATCCTTTAGCAACAGCAGTAGTTCCATCTAGTGGATCTACTGCTATATCTAATTTTATAGAATCCTTAGTTGCCTTTCCTATCTGTTCCCCTATATAAAGCATAGGTGCTTCATCCATTTCACCTTCTCCTATTACCACTATTCCATCAATAGTTAGAGTATCAAACATCTTCCTCATACCATTTACCGCTGCTTCATCTGCCTTATTTTTATCTCCTCTACCTAAATGTCGTGCTGATTGCAATGCAGCAGCCTCCGTTACTCTAACCAAATTCAAAGCTAAATTTCTATCCATAGACAAGCCCCCCTAAGATTTCCTTTTCTCTATATAGTATATACTTTTTCTAAATTTTATGTCAAATAGTATATACTACATGTTTTAACTATGTTTCTTAAGTAATTCTTTTAATATATTATTTTTATTTAATCTATGACGCGCTTCAACAAATCTAATAGTTCCTGTTTTAGATCTCATAACTACTGAATGAGTCTTGGCTAAATTATCTCCATAGTAAACTACTCCTTTTAATAGATCTCCATCAGAAATACCAGTAGCAGCAAAGAAAATATCATTTCCTCCAGCCAAATCATCTATTGTAAGAACCTGTCCT
>NZ_DATHXO010000367.1:0-3816 GCF_035459645.1 Schnuerera sp. | reverse complement strand
TCACTACTATTGTAACTACATCAAATTTAATATTATTATTCAAATATGATTTAAATTCTTCAATTAAATCATTATAATCAAAGTACTTTGTTCTTTTATTTGTCATATGTTTTGTTCTTCCTAACTGACAATATATACAGGAATAATTACAATGGCCTTTAGAAATAGGGCTTATACCAATAGAAAGCCCCATCCTTCTTGATGGAACAGGACCATAAACATATTTAAAATTTGTCATACCATCCACTCCTATAAATGAATTATAATTATGTACCGATACAAAAAGTAAATGTATCCCTTAATATACATTATATAGCTACACTTATATATTGTCAATATAAGTGTAGCTATGATATTTATTATAAAAAATAAGAACCATATTGGTAAAAAATTATTGACATATGCTTAAAATAGTGTATAATGTACTTATGGACATAAACCCAAAACAAAAGGAGGTTTTGAAATGGCTAGAAGAGATGGAACTGGGCCACTTGGCATGGGACCAATGACAGGAAGAGGGTTTGGACCATGTGGAGCAGGAAGTTTTATTAGAAGGCTAAGACCAAGATTAGGATTTAGACGTGGTATAAGATATAGAAGAAATTATGATAGAGATTATAGAAGAAATTTAAACAAATATAATTACTAGATATAAATAAAATATTAAACGAAGATGAAAAATCATATTAAGGGAAATAGGGACCCTATTTCCCTTAATATGATTTAATAATTAAACAATGGGATCTAGAATACTAAAGAAAGGCAAGGTAATATATGAAAGCATCAACAGAATGTATATACTGTACAATAAATAAAATGTATGAATTGTTTTGTAAATTTGTAGATGATGAAGAAGAAAGATTTATATTTACAAAAGAAATGTTAAAAGAAATGAGTTCATATCCTGATAATGCAACCGCACCTTTTTTAAGTTCAAGAGTTATGAGGATAATAAAAAAGAGGACGGATATCAGTGATCTATATGTTAAAGAAAAGGAATTATATAATAATAAAATATTATCTATAGAAGAAGATATTTTTAAAAATATCAATGAGACAGATGATAAGCTCCTATCAGCATTAAAATATTCAATGGTAGGTAATTTTATCGATTTTGGAGCTATGAAGACTATTGATGATAAATTATTAGAAAAAATTATAGATACTGCGTTGAAACAGAATGTAGATATCTCTACATATGAAATGTTTAGAAAAGAATTATTAGAAGCAGATAAATTATGTTATATATTAGATAATGCTGGAGAAGTTATATTTGATAAGTTATTTATAAAGATGATTAAAGAGCTTAATCCAGGCATTGAGATAAATATAATTGTTCGAGGAGAACCAGTACTTAATGATATAACATATGAAGATGCTGTTAAATTAGGAATTGATAAACTTGGCAATATTATAGAAAATGGTACAGATATAGCGGGAACAGATATAGATGAAGTTAATGAATTAACTAGAAATGCTATATTTAGTAGTGATCTAGTAATATCAAAAGGACAAGGAAACTTTGAAACCTTATATGGAACAGAGGCAAATATATATTATATATTTCTATGTAAATGTGATATGTTTGTAAGAAGATTTTCAATCAATAAATTTGAAGGTATATTTACTAAATGGAGTGATATAACAAAAAGAACCTAAAAAGGTTCTTTTTGTTATTCTTCACTATAAACTAACTTGTATTCTTCATTTTTAAGTATAAAAATTTTTTCAATTTCATCATCGACTATATCCATTATATCCTCATTGAATCTAAATTTGGCACCTATTCCACAATTTGAACTTAGCTGTCTAGGTACAGGCATTAGCTCACAATCTATATTGTTTGCTTTACAACCTCTATCAAATTTTATTGCACCAGAATGAGTAAAAAACACTGCTATATATTCATTCATATTATTTCCTCGCTATAATTATAGTGTCTTCTTTTTCATTTTTATACTCTAAATTATAACCTAAATTTTTTAAAAATCTAGTAATATTATTTTTTGCAGTATTATTATCTACTAAAATATCAATTCCTTCAGTATGTTTTTCAATTGCATTTTTAGTCATTAAAACAGGTTGAGGACAAGACATACCTCTTACATCAATTTTTTCCATTAATTCCATCTCCCTTCAAACTAATTACTATCTGACTTGGGCACCACTGAAAAGGTGCTTAATTTGTCATTCTGAGCGTTAACGAAGAATCTATAAATAGCTCAAAAGCAAGATCCTTCACATTTGGTTCAGGATGACAATATGACTTTTTCAGCAGTTTTTTGATTTGCCTAATGTTTTTTTATTTACTAGCATTTCTGAATTTACTAAAGATACAACAAGGACTAATACAAAACAAATAAGTACTGCTATTTTACCATTATTAGTAGCGCCAGCAGGACTAGAAGCCAGACCAAAATTATGAGCTATGGCTGCACCTACTAAACTCCCCATAACTGTTACTGAAGAATCTGCATTTCCTTCACCGGCTAGTATAAGCTGTCTTAATGGACAACCACCAAGAAGTACAGAACCCCATCCTACTAATGCCATTCCTAAAAAGTTCCATAATCCATCAGTATGTGCTACAGGTTGATCTGCAAAACTAGGATTAAAATATCCAAAAATTAAATTTCCTATAAAAGCGAATACAAGAATTGCTAAAAAACCAGCTAAAAGATAGTTGTCTTTAAACATAATCATATCTCTTGTACCGCCAACCATACAGAGCCTTGTTTTTTGAGCTAATATACCTACTATTAATCCTGCAAATAATGCAATCCAAATAGGAGCGTGCATTGAACCAGGACCTTCTTCACTAAAGATTAACATGCTAAAACCAGATAATAGTAGAAGGAATAACCCAACATTTACAATTGGAAAAAGGTAACCTTCAAATTTAGGTAAATTATAACTTCTCTTTAGGTTGAAACCTTTGTTTAAAAAGAAAACACCTACAAATATGCCTACTACAAATCCTACAATTCCTAAAATGGCATTTAAATCACCACCTGCTAACCTTAACACCATTCTTAAAGGACAACCTAAAAACATTAAGGCGCCTATCAT
Organism: Schnuerera sp.; assembly: GCF_035459645.1. Classification (NCBI taxonomy): domain Bacteria; kingdom Bacillati; phylum Bacillota; class Tissierellia; order Tissierellales; family Tepidimicrobiaceae; genus Schnuerera; species Schnuerera sp. Next base: position 747 of record NZ_DATHXO010000367.1, on the reverse strand, counting down.
AACTACAATTCCTAAAACAAACCTAGTAAAAGGTGATGAACCTCCTTTAGCTTGAAATTCCCTATTCTTCATTGAAATAATAAATGCACCTAAGACAAGTCCGATTATTTCAGGACGAATATACTGGACTATAGGTGCTCTATGCATACCTATACCACCTGCAATATCTCTTATAAAACAGGCTATACAGAATCCCATATTCATTGGATTTCCAAATTTCACTAATAATACAGAAATTATTCCAACGATTGCTCCTGTAATAATAATGTTTCTTTTTTCATTCATTAAAAACCCTCCTTAAAAATTAAATTATGGCTTTATCTAAAGTTTAACAATAAATACCTAAAAAGTATAATAGATAATTTGAATGTATTTGGCATATACCATAAACTTTATCTATATATATTGATAATTCATTTTAATAGATGTATTCTTTAATTAGTAAGCAAATTAGTTATTATTAGGACATCAAAAAATATTTGGAGGTGTAATCGTGAAAGGATTATATTTAGATAACGGAGCAACAGCTTTTCCTAAGGCACCGGGAGTTGCAGAAAGTATGTCAAATTATTTATTAAATATAGGTTGCAATGTAAATAGGGGAGCTTATAAGGGTTCTTTTGAAGCTGAGAATATAATTTTTGAAACTAGAGAATTAATATGTGAACTATTTAACTATAATAAAGTTGAAAATGTAATATTTACTAAAAACATTACAGAAAGTCTTAATGTATTGATAAAAGGATT
>NZ_DATHXO010000366.1:0-5757 GCF_035459645.1 Schnuerera sp. | reverse complement strand
AATCTAGATAGATGTTACCGAAGTAGCATCTATCTAGATTTATATCTTCCATAAAAACCTCGTGTTCTATTGTTTAAAAAATTTTCGATATCAGCAACTTTCTCCTTTAGTAGGTCCAAATCTTTTCTAAAATTATGATTTTCTATAGTAGTTATCCTTTTTTCCAACTCATCGATCAAAGTATACATTTTTTCTAACTCTATTTTTATATTATTTTTATTTTCTAAAATTTTGGTATCTTCTTGCTGAAAGTTTGAAATATCTTTTTTTTTAATGGTATTTCTACAGTTTTTTCTGTAGAACCAAATCCCACAAAGCTAATATTAGGATTAAAATTCCCAAATGAATTGTTTATAATAAAACCTTCATCACCCTGATTAAAATACTTATACCTTACAATATTGTTTCCCTTTGATTCTTTCCATAAATAAATAGGACTCCAACTATTTCCCAAATCTTCACTATATCTACTTAATACATTATCATATTCAATCCATACCAACCATAATTTATCTTCATAATATATTAGTGTAGGATCTTGTGGGTTCTCTGGATTTGATATAGTTTGTTCAATTTCCCTTTCTACCAAATTGTCATCATAATTAAACCTTTCATATTTTATCACTAGATTACCTTCTTCAAACTGACAATAAGTTAAATGTAATTTACTATCTTTAACCATGAAATCTAAAAACAACTTATTTTTCTCATGGTTTGTTAATCTGATTTTTTCTTTCCATTCTTTTTCATCTAAATTAAATTTTTTTATATAAATCTGCTCATCTTTAAATTTGTTATAATAAGCTAAAATTATTTCTTCACTAGTTTTAAAAACTTTTAATGGATTCAATAATTCTCTAGCCTTTACTTCATCTACTATATTTGTTTTCCATTCCTCTCCAGTAAAATAATGATGATAAATTCTATATTTTTCCTCTGGCTCAGATAGGAGTATAAAATAAAAAATATGTGGTTTATCTAAATCCATAATTAAATTTAAAAAATATATTTCAAATATTGGTTCTTCTGTTAATTTAATTCTCTCTATCTCCCCATTCTTTTTGATAAGGGTTAATATTAGCTCAAAAGTTCTATCTTGATGAATAATATAGATAGTATCTTTATTATCTATAGAGCCGTCATACTCTAATGAGACTTCTTTTCCTATAATTAATTCCTTATAATCTTTCGTCGCATAATCAAAATGATATCTCACTATATTGCCCTTAAGCAGTCTAAAAAGATGAATATTATTATAAGAATCTGATATTAATAATAATTTTTGCTTAATATACGCCATGTACTCACCACCTAAAATATGACTCTTCTAAAATAATATTACTGAGATCAAAAAAATATTACTGTTATAAATTGTAACAACAATAATAGCAAGAGAATATAATATGAGTGAGACAAGGGACTCATAACTATTGAAAGGGGGAAAAAATATGAGTTCGAATTTTAAACCTGAATCAATTAGCTTAGGTATAACTGATAGATGTTGTGATGGGAATACAGGATGTGAATGGGATGGTACTTTAAGAAACGTCATGGTGGAACCTATATTCACACAAAAGGTATATGATGCTACGTTGGTAAATTTACAAGGCTTAAGCACAGTAAATAATATTAGATTTACTCCAAATCTAGGAAGGAATGCAAGAATAATTCGAATTTTAGATATTAGATGTAGAAGATTCTTTAACCCAAAAAATATTAATGACCCACGTAATTTAATCGTTGATCCTGACACAGTTCTTTCTGGTGGTCAATTTGTAAAAGATGACAAAGGGCATCCAGTAAAAGTAATAGGTCCTGATGGCTTTATGTCTGAAAAAATTATATTTGCTGATACTAGTGAATGTGATGAAGAAGGAGAAGGTACTCCAGTCTTTGGTACTCAAAGAGTCAAAGTAAGAGGTAATGTTATAGTAGAAATAGATGCAGTAGTTCAAACATCTAGTAACAGAAGAAGGACAGTTACTTTAACTGCAAATATTCCTATTACTCCTGTAGAATTAACAAATTTCTTTGAATTATGTATTCCTTCTGTATTTGGAGGAGCATTTTTCCCAAGATTTGCTGAGTTTTGTAATATACTTTGTGAAACCAGATTAGCTACTAATAGCGTTACTAGAGATATAGATATTAATCCAGAAACAGGAGAAGTAAGAATTGACCTAATAATAGCCATATGTATAGCATGTGAAAAGAAAATAATTGTTCCAGTTCAGCTGTGTGTTCTATCTACAGGATTCCCAGAATTATCACCAGAAATATCACCTGTTTGTACTACATTCCCAAGTCTTTTCCCTAGACAAATAGATGATGACAATGACAGTGATAATAATGATCCACCATGTCCTAGACCTCGTCCTCGTCTATCTTTAGAATCTGAAGAAGAAAATGAAGATATTTACAAATAAGACAATTAGTATGAAATAAATAAAAACAGGCGTTTCAAAACGCCTGTTCTATTTATTTCTCAAAAGTAATTTATTGTCTGAGCTCTTATCAATAATTTTTGAAACAAAATATGCAGTAATAATAGCAATAGTCAATCTAGTTATAAAAAGAATCCATAAATTTGCTCCTACTGAAGCAAATATTAAAGTATCCTCAAATATTGCATGGCATGCCGCCAAAAAAATCATCAATACATATAAATCTCTTTTACTTAAATCCTTTCCTTCAGTACTTTCTATTATAACTCCAGCTCCATAGACTAAACCAAAAATCAAACCTATTACCATAGGAAAAACTGCCTCATTGGAAATTCTAAAAAATTTTGAAATAGGGTTTAATTTCTTTGATATAGATTCTAATATATTTGAATTCTTAAGTATTTCCATAATAATCATTAAAGGAATGATTATTATGGCCATATTTACAATAGAGTTAATACTTCCTATAGAACTTTCTTTTAAATAAGCCGCAAAGTTCATTGTTTACCTCCTATAAAATTAGATTTAAAATAATTCCAGATATTAATGCCAAAGATATTCTTATAAGTACTGTTACAATAGCACTAACCCCCACCTTTCTAGCCACAGCTGTTTCTAAAAACAAACCATGAGATAAAGTTAACATAGTAGCTAAAATCGTTGCTTGTTTAGAAGTTAATGTAAGGCTAGCCATAGCCCCTAAACCAGCAAAGAGGTTTATAAAGTTTCCTAAAACCAAAGGAAGGGAAGCTTCCCCAGGAAGACCAATAGTTTTCATTATTGGTTCAAATAATTCAGAAATTGTATTAAGTATAGGAGTATATCCTAAAAATGTAACAAAAAAATAAACAGGTACAACAATTTTAGTCAATTTCCATATAGTCATAATCCCTTTTTTAAACCCATTAATAATACTTTCTTTGTACATAATGTCTCTCCTCATATAATGTTATATGGACATTATAGCATAAAAAAAGCCCTAAGTATATAAACTTAAGGCTATGCTAATTTAGAACTTTTATTATTTATAGCATTTGACCATTTACCACATTTATCTCCATATCTAGCTAATACCCTACCGTCTTCTTTAATTTCTACTACCTCACATGCATTGGAGCAACCATCACATTCAAATCCTTTTACTTGGAAGTTCATCTTATGTAAAGATGTTCCTTTAAAATTGGTTTTTCCTTTCTCTTTAGCTTCATCTTTTGCAAGTATAGCTGCTCCAATAGCCCCCATTACATCATAATTCTCCGGAATATGTATTTCCTGCCCTAAGGCATCTTTAAAAGCTTCTTTAATTCCAGCATTTGCTGCTACGCCACCTTGAAACAGAATAGGAGATAATATTTCTTTACCTTTCCCTACATTATTCAAATAGTTTCTAACTAAAGCATCACATAATCCTCTTGCAATATCCGATTGATTATGTCCAAGTTGTTGTTTATGAATCATATCTGACTCTGCAAATACGGCACATCTTCCAGCAATCCTTACTGAATTTTTTGATTGCAAAGCAAGATTCCCAAAATCACAAATATCAACTCCCAATCTAATAGCTTGCCTGTCTAAAAAAGATCCTGTCCCTGCAGCACATACTGTATTCATAGCAAAATCTACAACGATTTTATCTCTAATAAGAATTATTTTGGAATCCTGCCCTCCTATTTCTATTATAGTCCTTACATCTGGAATAAAATTTAATCCTGCTACTGCATGGGCTGTAATTTCATTCTTCACTATATCTGCACCTACAATTATATTAGCTAAATATCTTCCACTGCCAGTTACTCCTACTCCTAAAATATCTACCTTCCCAAAATCCTTTTCGATTTCACCAATGCCTTCCTTTAAAATTTCAATAGGTTTTCCTTGAGTTCTTAAATACCTTTTATAATGTATATCAATATTTTCATCCATTAATACTATATTGGTACTAACACTTCCTACATCTATACCCATATAATATTTACCCATATTTTACCTCCACCTTCCTTCTTTTGAGTAAATCTACAAAAGCTTCAAGTCTAGTTAAGTAACCAGCTTCTCCCGTCATTTCATCTAATATTAAAGTCATAATGGGAAAATTCAAGTCCTTGCTTACTGTACTTAATATGCTTTTAGCTACTATTTCTGGCATGCAATTTAAAGGTAATAGCTGGATTACCCCGTCAAATCCTATATTTCTATAATATATTGCAGAGCCTACCGTTTCTCTTCCATGACCACCTACCAAAGTTTTTAAATATGGTTTAGCTAATTTATGCTTTTCCCTTTCTGTCTTAGAACCAAAGGGAAAATTTTTAATATGATGATCTACCCATATAGTTGGTGTTAAAGATTTTTCTACAACTACTCCCATATGTCCTAGCTTCCTTTCTATTTCTAGATTTACAAAAGGCTCTATAACTGTATATATTTCCCCTATTATACCGATTCTAATTGGATTATAACCCTTTTTTATTTGTATTTTGTTTAGAGCTTCTATTGTTTCATCCATTAATTCCATCATAGCTTTTTCTCCATATCTTTCTTCTACTTTTCTATAGTAATCATCTATTATTAAGTCTACTTTATAGCTATCTATTGCATATGCCCTTTTTTCATTAGATAGATGAATTATATAATCTGCCTTCTTTATAAGTTCCCAGCCGAGTTTACCTGCTGCTATTGCATCTTTAATGTTTGTTGCTTTAAAAGTTTTATAGATATTTTCTTTTAATGGTTTTAAACCTTCTCCAATAGGATCAAATACTATAAAATTTACATCATATCCTAAATCTTTTAATATATTTTCCTCCAATATAGAATAATATCCAAATCTACAAGGCCCACAACTACCAGTGAGAAGTATAGTATCTGCCCCTTTTTCTATACTCTCGACAAAATTTCCAATCATAATTTTCAAAGGCAAGCATATGGTTTCTTGAGAATACTTAGTTCCAATTTCTAAAGTTCTCCTACTACATCTTGGTGGTGGAACTACATCTTGCCCTAACTCTTCAAAAAAAGCCTTCCCCGCAATATATACGTTACCCATATGTGGAAAAGTTATCTTCATCCTTATCCCTCCACTCTAACATATCTATAAATGCTTCAATCCTTGTGTTTATCCCAGCTTCACCTGTTTGTTCATCTATTGTTAATAAAGTAAAAGGTATCTTGCTTTCCTTAGCCTTTCTTTCAACTAAATCTATCAATACAGAATCTAATCCACAGCCAAAAGCTGATATATATATAATCCCATGGACGGCCTTTCTCTCAATCAATGAAAAGGCAGCCCCTACTATCTTTTGCCCATGAGACCAAA
>NZ_DATHXO010000365.1:0-1642 GCF_035459645.1 Schnuerera sp. | reverse complement strand
CATTAAATAATGTATAGGAGGAAAAAATGTGAAGATTTATATTGCAGAACATGCAGGTTTTTGTTTTGGAGTTAAAAGGGCAGTTAAAACTGCTGAAGATGTTTTAAATAATTCTGGAGGTATGGTCACCTATTCCTTAGGTCCTTTAGTCCATAATTCTCAGTTAGTGGACAAGCTAAGCAAAAAAGGATTAAAGGTTATAGATGAAATTGATCGTATACAAAAAGGACGGGTTATTGTAAGGGCACATGGCGTACCTTACAAAGTTCAAAAAAAAATTGAAGAATTGAATTTAGACTTAGTTGATTGTACTTGCCCTTATGTAAAGTCGGTACACAATAAAGTAAATGAATATAGTGAAAAAGGATATCAAATTATCATTATTGGTGATAAAGAACACCCAGAAGTAATTGGGATTAATGGATGGTGTAATAATGAAGGAATTATTGTTAATACTGAGGATGAAGCCAGAAATATATCTAATTATGATAAAATATGTATTGTTTCCCAAACTACGAATAAATTAGAAAAATTTAATAAACTATCGAATATTATTGTAAACAAAGGTAAGGAATCTAAGGTATTTAACACTATATGCAATGCTACCAATATAAGACAAACAGCTTGTAAAGAATTATCAAATAAAGTAGAGGCTATGATAGTTATAGGTGGTTATCATAGTTCTAATACTAATAAATTAGCTGATATAAGCAGAGAAAACTGCAATAATGTATATCATATTGAATTATCTAAAGATTTACCTTTACAAGAGCTAGCAAAATTTAATACAATAGGAATAACTGCAGGTGCTTCTACACCTGATTGGATAATTAAGGAGGTTGTTAATACAATGGATAATATTAATAATAATGAAATAATGGAAGCAATAGAAAATACATTAGTTAAAATACGTAGAGGAGATGTTGTAAAAGGTAAAGTTATTTATGTAACTGAAAATGAAATTATGGTGAATATCAATTATAAATCAGATGGTATTATTACTAGAGAAGAATTATCTAATGATCCTGATATAATGCCTAAGGATGTTTTTAAAGAAGGAGATGAGGTAGAAGTATATATAGTCAAATTAGATGACGGGGAAGGCAATGTAGTTCTTTCTAGAAAGAGACTAGAGACTATAAAGAATTGGGAAATCCTTGAAAAAGTATATAAAAATGAGGAGGAAATAGAATGTAAGGTACTAACTGATGTAAAGGGGGGTTTGTCAGTATTAGTAAGTGGTATAAATGGATTTATGCCTGCATCTCAAATTTCTTTAGAATATGTTGATGATCTAAGCGCATATAAGAGTAAAAAACTATTTGCAAAAATTATTGATTTTGATAGAAACAGAAAAAGAGTTGTATTGTCAAGTAAAGTAATTGAAAAAGAAGAATTAGAAAAGAAAAGAGAAAAGCTTTGGGAAAGTTTGGAAATCGGCAATATAATTGAAGGAAAAGTAGAAAGGCTGACAGATTTTGGTGCTTTTATAGATATAGGAGGTTTAGATGGGTTAATTCATATATCTGATTTATCATGGTATAGAATTAATCATCCATCAGAAGTTGTAAATACAGGTGATAAGATTAAGGTTCAAATTTTAGATTATAATAAAAATAAAAATAGAATATCTTTAGGTTTA
>NZ_DATHXO010000364.1:0-4587 GCF_035459645.1 Schnuerera sp. | reverse complement strand
ATTTGTTAAAATATCTGGTGTAACAGGAATTCCTCTTTTTGCTAAAACTTTATCAGCATCTGGAGTTATTGGTCCATTGGCTGCTTCACATACTAATTTAGCATTGATCTTTTCTGCTACTTCTACAGTTACCGCATTTTCTAATGCTGCTGGTATAAGTATATCAACTTCTAATTTCCAGAATTCATCTAGGGATATTTGTTTAGCTTTTGGATATCCAACTAAATTCTTATGTTCATCCATATAAGCTTTCATATCAGCAAAATCTAAGCCATCTTCATTGTATAGAGCATAGGTACCTACTGATGGTGCCCACTCACCAACTGCTACTATTGTAGCTCCTTGACCTTGAACATTTTTAACTGTATAGCTTCCTACGTTTCCAAAGCCTTGTATAGCTACTTTTGCACCTTTCATTTCAATGCCTAATTCTCTAGCTGCCTCTCTTGCAATTACTGAAACACCAAATCCTGTAGCTTCATTCCTACCTTTTGAACCGCCCCATTCTACTGGCTTCCCAGTAACTACTCCAAGATTTGAGCCGCCTGTTAATTTATTGTATTCGTCAACCATCCAAGCCATAACCTGTCCATTACTTCCTACGTCTGGAGCTGGTACGTCTATTTTTTCACCTAAATATTTATAAAGTCCTCTTATATAACCTCTTGAAAGTCTTTCTAATTCTCCTTGAGATAAACTTAATGGATCAACGGTGATTCCACCTTTTCCTCCACCATAAGGAACGCCCATAACACCGCATTTAAATGTCATCCAAACAGATAGAGCTTTTACTTCATCTGGATTTACTCCTGGATGGAATCTAACTCCTCCTTTACCAGGTCCTATAGCGTCATTATGTACCGCTCTATAACCTTTAAAAATCTTCATAGTTCCATCGTCCATCTTTACTGGTATTGAAACTTCAATCATCCTTTGAGGTTCCTTTAATATTTCATATGCAGCTGGTTCTAGTCCTAAAGCATCACAAGCTGCTTTCACTTGTTTCTGAGCACTCTCTAATGGGTTTAAACTTTCTTTTGCCATTAAACTATACCTCCCTTTATTTGGTCTGTGAAAAGGTTTTCAATTCAACCAAATTTATTTTACAAATATCTTTGTTATTTAATTTCTCACATATCCATTTTATCATTGAGATAAAATAAGTTCAAGTAGAAACAAATATAATTAAAATTAACTTTTTTATCTTCTATTCAATATATTCCCTAGCCTCTTCTTCTCCATTTAATACCCTCAATATTCCATAAGCTAAGGATTCCATTTCATTTTCACCTGGCATTATTTCAACTGGTGCAATATACTCTACCCGCTTTTTAATCCAAGAAGTCATCATTTTAGAATAGGCAATTCCTCCTGTTAAAATAATTAGATCTACTTTACCTTCCACCACTGTTGCAAGTTCTCCTATACCTTTAGCCACCTGATAAGCCATTGCTTCATAAATTAACTTAGCTTCTTCATCTCCATCTTCGATGATCTTCTCGACTTCTCTTGCATCTAATGTGTTTAGGTAAGCTTTTAATCCTCCATTACCTCTTAATTTTCTATGCATTGTTTCCTTATCGTATTTACCGGAATAACATAATTCTATAAGTTGCCTACACGGAACCCTACCAGCCCTCTCAGGAGAAAATGGCCCTTCATCATCAGAGATTATATCTACTATATGTCCTTTTTCATGGACATTTAGCGATATTCCACCACCTAAGTGGGCAACAACCATATTCATATCTTGATAACTTTTACCTCGTTTTTTTGCTGCCTTTATAGCCATAGCTCTAGTGTTTAATACATGACAAGTACTAGTTCTCTCTATATCAGGCATACCAGATATCCTGCCTATATCGTGTAATTCATCAGTTCTTACTGAATCATATATATAGGCCTTAACCCCAGCAGTTTTTGCTATTGCATAAGCAATGGGAGCCCCCAAATTTGAAGCATGCTCCATAGCTGGTCTATTCTTAAGAGTATCTAGCATTACTTCATTCACTATATAGGCTCCAGATTTTACTGGTGGAAGCATGCCACCTCTTCCTACTACTGCAGATAGTTTACTAATATCGTAGCCTTTTTCTTCTAAAAATGTCATTACTAAGTCTTTTCTCATCTTATATTGTTCTTGAACATTATCAAATTTTTCAATAATTTCCACAGGGTGATCTAAGGTTTCAGTAAAAACTTCTTTTTCATCTTCATATAATGCTATCTTAGTTGAAGTCGAACCTGGATTAATAGCCAATATATTATAGCACATCATAGATCTCCTTTCTTCCTTCATAAATATTTATTTGTTTAATACTGCTTTAAGTTCAGTTATGAATTTCTCCGTTTGTTCTACTGTTCCCGTGCTTATTCTTAACCAGGTATCCCAGCCCCAAATATTACCTGCCTTTATTATTATACCTCTCTTTAATAATTCCTGAGATACTGCCTTAGAATCCTTATTTACATTTACAAATACGAAATTAGTATTTGATTTTATATATTCAAGTCCAAGATCTTCAAAGCACTCTTCCATCATACCTAAGGATCTATAGTTCAATTCTACCGTTTTGTTTATATGCTCTTCATCCTTTAATGCTCCAATAGCTGCAGCCTGTGCAAGTCTATTTACATTGAAAGTGCCTTTAACTTTGCTCATTTCAGTAGCAATCTCCTCTGATGTAAGTACATATCCTACACGTACACCTGCAATTCCTGTTACCTTTGAAAAGGTTCGTAATATAATAGTATTTGGTCTTTTCTTCAATATATCCAATGTTTCAGGATAATCCGGATTGACTTTAGCGAAATCATAATATGCTTCATCAAATACTAAAACTACATCTTCTGGGACATTTTCCACAAGATATTCAACTTCATCCTTTGTCATTATATTTCCTAAAGGATTATTTGGATTACAAACATATATTAGCTTAGTATTACTATTTATCTTTTCTATATATCCTTTAAAATCTTGTTTATATTTGTCCATAGGAACAGTAACATTTTTTCCACCCATATGCTCTACCCAAATTCCTAAAATAGTAAAGGTAGTATTTGATGTTACAAGCTCATCCCCTGGATTTATGAAAGTCTCTGCAATTATTTGTAATATTTGCTCTCCACCATTTCCAACAACTATATTTCCCACTTCTAAACTATGCTTATTGGCTAATTCTCGTCTTAACTCCATAACTCCTGGATCTGGATAAATATTTATATTATTTAGCTCTTTCTTAATTGCTTCAACAGCTTTTGGAGATGGTCCCAATTGATTTTCATTGGAAGCCAGTTTTACAACTTCATCTATTCCAAATTCCTTTTGTACTTCTTCTATAGGCTTGCCAGGCACATATGGTTGTAATTTAGATAATTCCTTTTTAAATAAGCTTTTAGACATATTATCATTCTCCTTTATAATTAATAGTAATAGCTAAAAAATTTATAATCTCATAACCTTTAAACTGCAGCTGCTGATAGTACTAAAGACAAGTATTTTTCTTCTGTTGAAGAACCTCTGGATGTCAATACCACAGGTACTTTTGATCCTACAATAAATCCTGCCATTTTAGAATTACCTGAATATATAAGAGATTTTGCTAAAGTATTACCTGCTGTAATATTAGAAGTCAATAATATATCTACGTCTCCAACAACTGGACTATGGAAACCCTTTGTTTCAGCAGATTCTTTATTCATAGATAAATCATATGATATTGGACCTTCTATAATACAATTTTTAATTTGGCCATTTTCATTCATTTTCTTTAGTTCAGCTGCATCAACTGTTTCCGGCATCTTAGGATTAACTTTTTCTACTGCTGTCAAAACTCCTATCTTAGGGCTTTTATAACCAAGGGATAGCATTACGTCTACTGCATTTTGAATTATTTGCTTTTTTTCTTCAAGATTTGGATACATAACCATACCTCCATCAGTGATAACTAACAATTTATGGTAAGTAGGTATTTCTAAAATTGCAAAATGAGACATAAGTCTATCTGTCCTAATACCTTTTTCCTTGTCTACAACAGCCTTTAATAAGTCGGCAGTTTGAATTTTTCCTTTCATTATAAAATCAGCTTTATTACTATTGACTAATTCTACAGCTTTATAAGCAGCAGCTCTATCATTTTCTACATCTATAATAAATTCATCATCTAAACAATAGTTTTTTCGATCTAATATTTCTTTTATTCTTTCCTTGTTTCCAATTAGTATAGGTTCTACAATTCTCTCATCATTAGCTTTAAATACAGCTTCTAGAGTATGTTCATCTTCAGCAACTACTACAGCTACTTTTCTTGTCTTTTCGAAGTTGCTAACTTTTTTTATCAATTGATTAAAATTATTGATTACCATAATTACTCTCCCTAATATCAAATTTTAGTTTTAAAACAATTGCTCAGTAAGAAGTTATCATTTCTTACTGAACAATTTGTTTTATTATTAATAACTATACAGCATCTTTTCCTCTATTGAATGCTTTTATATTTATATCAATAAATCTTTCTTTTACATTATCCCTTATTGCTTTTTCCCAGTCAATATCTTTTAAATCCATGGCTTCAACTAATGCTCCAA